>JALYVF010000026.1 GCA_030853385.1 Actinomycetota bacterium
CGGCCGCACTCACCGACGGATCGCCGGGTCCGGCGCCTCGGGTCCTCCGGCCCAGCCGGACGGGATCGACGCGCCGCACCGGCGCGACCAGCTCGGCGACGAGGACCTTAGCGTGGCCGGCACCCGCAGCGATGCCACCCGGCCCGGATAACCCAAGCCCGAGTCGTCGCCCTCGGACGGTGGCGTGACCCGCGCCGCCGGCATCGCCGCCGCCGCACTCGTGCTGGCAATGGTGCTGATCGCTGCCGCGACCGGCGGCGTCGCGGCGTCCCTGATCGGTCTCGGCGGAGGCGCCAGCACCCCCAGCACCACCGCGGTGCACGACATCCCGCCGGACTACCTCGCCCTCTACGAGCAGGCCGCCGCCACCTGCCCCGGGCTGGACTGGACGATCCTGGCCGGCATCGGCAAGGTCGAGACAGACCACGGCCAATCCACCCTCCCCGGCGTCCACTCCGGCGCCAACCCCGCCGGGGCGCAGGGGCCGATGCAATTCGAGCCGGCCACCTTCGCCGAATACGACCAACCCATCCCCGATGGAGGCGCCAACCCGCCGTCGCCGTATGACCCGGCCGACGCCATCTACGCCGCCGCCCGCCTGCTGTGCGCCAACGGCGCTAAGAACGGCGCGGACCTGCACGCCGCGATCCACGCCTACAACCACTCCGACTCCTACGTCTCCGCCGTGCTGGCCGCCGCGGCTTCCTACGGGACCCCGGTCGGCAGCAACAACACCACGCCGCTCGCCGGCGGCGCCTCGACATCCCCATGGACCCCGACGATCGGGCAGGCGATCGCCGCCCGCACCGTGGCGTGGCTGGGCTGGCCCTACACCTTCGACGGCGGCAACACCGCCGGCCCCACCTACGGCAAAGCCGTGGACTACGCCTCCCGCAACGACGACCACGTCTACGGGTTCGACTGCTCCGGCCTGGTCATGTACGCGCTCGCCCCCTGGCTAGCGGTCGACCACCTCGCCTCCGACCAGTACACCCAAGCCGGCACCCTCCACCCCAGCGTCGACCAACTCCAGCCCGGCGACCTCGTCTTCTGGAGCTCCACCGGCACCATCGCCGGCATCGGGCACGTCGCCATTTACCTCGGCGACGGCCAGGTCGTCCAAGCCCCCCACAGCGGCGCGTTCATCGAGATCACCCCACTGCACAAAGTCGAATCCGGCTACTACGGAGCCACCCGGCCCCTCACCAGCGGCGGCGCCTGACCCTGGACGGCACCCGTGATCCGCGTCCTACCAGCTGCGTGTTCGTGAACCAGCGGACGCGACGGTTTCCTTCCGGGTCGATGCGACCGTGCCGGAACGGGCAGGTGCGGTTGTGCCGCTGGTGGGTCGGTGGGCCAGATCACTCGTGACGCTGGTAGCCGGATATGCGCGGCCGCCAAAGAGGTTTTTGTGGTCGAGGGTCATGGTCGTGGTCGTGTCCTCCGTGGTTGGGTTGGAGGACGACCTATCGGTGCCGGAAGACATTCCTCTGGCGCTGTTCCTTCACGTAAGATCGCGGATGTGTCGAGCGATGACTGGGCCTTGATTGTCGATGCCTTCAAGGCAGCGGTGTGGCCCGTCACTGCTCTCGTCATTATCGCAGTCTTCCGCCGACAACTACGTGAGCGAATCTCCGCGCTACGCAAAGCGGGGCTTCCAGGTGGTATCAATCTCGAGCTAGATGCACTGGAACGACAGGTCGTGAGTAGTGCAGTAGCCTCCGGGGCCGCAGGTTCGCTGTCGCCTGTCGTGGGCATAGCGCCTCAAGATCGTGAAGACATTGTCGCGGAGACTCGATTTGGACTCGAGCGCCAGGTTCGGTTGCTCGCATGGGCGGTTACTCGTGACGAAGACTTCTTTAGCCGGGGAATCGATGACCTCCTGATGGAAGTTCGTCGCGCCGGGGAGCTCTCGGGCACCGAGTATTCGCAGCTTCTCGGCTACCAGCGTCTCTCGCAATCCGCGCTCGCGGCCGGTATCACAGACGAAGTTGCGGGAAGCCTCCATACCATCGGCTCCATCCTCACGGCGAGGCTCAACTTCATCTCTCGCGTGGCCTCCGTCTCGCGCGGCATGTTAGGCCACGAGCTTGCTAATCACATAATGCACAGCGAGCATTCGCGAGACGTCGCAGGAAAGTGGGAGTGGGCGACCATCGCAACCGTCTTGCCCGATGTTGGTTACGATTACCGAGTCTTCCAAGCCGCGATTATCCGTGCCAGTAAGACTACTGATGATCGCGACTGGCCGAGACAGCTTGCTCCACGATTCCTCAACTTGCTCGTAACCGAGGAGGAGTTTGAACGGATCGTGCGTTTCCGTCGCGACGAGCTGCGACGGCTGCTTCGAAGCTTCCAGAACAGCCTCAGCGATCTGGACAACGACGAGCGCTACTACAACTGGCCGACACAATGGGGTGACATTGGCTGGAACCAGCCAATCATTCGTTCATACGGGGGGCTTCGTCAGCAAGACATAGTTGACGATCTGCTCCGGGCGGAGGAGGCAGTGCGTGCCTACCAGTACCGGCAGTTGCCAACGCCAACCTCTTAAACGGCGTTCGTAGATCGGTGTCGCCGCGACACCTGTTGTCATTGGTCTCGGCCCAAGGGCTGCCACCGCTCGCTTCAGACAGCGAGTGAAGACACTGCCCTTCATGGGGGTGGCCGTCCTCGTGGAAGTTCCGCCGTCGGACCTCGGCTTCGACCCCGAAGCCCTCCTGGCCCTTGCAGTTTGAATCTAGAGACGGGAGTTGGGATTGGGCCGGGGTTCAGCTGGTCAGACGGTAGCGGCGCGGGGTCTCGCTGACCAGGACCGCGTCACCGCTGGCTGCCAGGCGGGCCAGCGCGTTGGCGATCGCGCCCGTGGAGCGGTTCAGCGCCTTGCCGAGCGCGGTTGGTCCTACCGCGTCCTCGGCGTGGGTGACCAAGTACTCCAGCACCAGGGTGCCGAGCTGTCCCGGCCGCAGCCGCGCACCATCTCCGACGTGCACCGGCGCCTCGTCGTTGCCGGCTGTCTTTGCCGCACCGTTCGGACTGCCCGGGGCGGCGACGTGGCTGGTCGCTGGGGTTGGGCTCCACCGCGCGGCCGGGCGGCGGCCACCGGTCTCTACGGAGGGGATGTCGCGGCGGGCCAGGCCGGCGGCCTCCAATGCGGCCAGCGCTTTGCCGACAGTCGATTGGCCCAGGCCGGTGGCCGTCGCCAGCTCGCTCGCGGTCGAGCCGGCGTGGGCAGTGAGGGCTTCGCTGACCCGTTCGTTGGCCGGCTGGGTCGGGGTGTCCGGCGTCGGGTTTTGGGCAGTGCTCAATTGAATCTCCAAGCGGTTAAGGGGTTCAGGCGCTCCCGTGGTGGAGCCCTTGCCGGTTCGGGACTTGTTCCCGATGTCGTTCCGGCACGTTGAACGTTAGCTCGATGACCGCATGAAGCAAAGACAATTCCTGCGGCCCGGGCTACTTTTTCGCTTGTTCCAGGTGCCGGCCCGCTGATTTGCCGGCGATGCGGAAATGCCTTGTAAGACAAGGTGATTCGTAAATTGACGAACCGCTTCGAACACTCGACTTGTCGAGCAGGGTGAGCTTCTCGACCAGTCGTGACCGTTGGTGACTCGGAATAGTCGAGCACCCGAATACTCGTCGGCCGCGACTCCGCCGCGATATTGTCGACGGATTCATTGGGGCGTCGTCGCGGCGGGATCGACCGACTGATCCGTGCGGACAGGACGAAGCCGTCCGATGAGCACGGTGGGGCGAAGGCGCCTGGGGCCGTGCTGCGGTGATCACGCGGTGCGCCAAGCCTTGAGCGGAACGAGGTCGAGGGTCGGACCGCTGGCTGCAAGGTTCGGCTGTCGGCTGCAGCTAGCCGAGGGGTGAGCCGCCGTACAGCGAGGTAGGGCTGGTGGGGCGACGGGCCTCACGGAGGAGCCGCACGGCGACGGATCTGGGACGACCGCGCTGTGGACACGAGGTGCCGCTGGACGGTTCGGCGCTAGCCGGAGCGTTTCGCGGCGGAGTTTGTAGTTGGTGGCCTATTCAGTCTAGGACGGCTCGAGCTGGCCGTCCCGCGTGTCTGCGGCGGTCTACGGGGCTGCAGCTACTCCGGCTTAGCGGGAGTAGCGGGCGGAGTAGCGATGGGAGTAGTGGTCGGATACCCGAGCGGAGAAGCCAAGCAGGTCGCTGCGACGCGTTGCCACCGTCAGCCGGCGGCGGGGAGATGCGGGCCGGCGCTATCGCCGCCGGGCTGCCTGGCGTCGCTGTTGCTCGGCGCCGGGCCGGTGAGCCGTAGGGCGACGGTGGTGGTGGGCGGCTCGGGAGTCTGGTCGATCTCGGTGAGCCGGGTGGTGAGCAGGGCCAGGGTGTGGCCAATGGAGCTGACCCGGCCGAGGCGATGCTGCAGGCGCATGATGTCACGGTAGAGCTGCTCGTTGTAGGGGTCCAGGCTGCGGGCGGTCTCGAGCACGTCGAGAGCTTCTTGCGGGTCGGTGGTGGCGGCGTAGCGGGCCAGAGTGACCGCGGCGTCCAGGACGTCGCGGCGCACTGCCTCCCGCGGGGTTTCCGCCCAGTCCGGGCTCGCCCCTTCGCCCAGCTCGCCGGTGTAGGCGGCGAGGATGGCGCGGCAGGCCTGCTCCCGCGGCTCGTCGTCGGTGGCGGCGCGGCGCGCGGCCACCGCTGCCTGCAGCTGCTGGTAGTCGCTCGCTACGACCTGGGGGTCGAGTTGGTATCGGTCGCCGTCGGTGCGGGTGAGCTCGGTCAAGGCGCCGCCGGTGGCTGCGGCGAGGTTGCGGCGCAGACGGTTCAGGGTGGTGTGCAGGGCGTTGAACGGTCGGCCCGGTGGTGTGTCAGGCCAGAGCATGTCGGCCAGCAGGTCTCGGGCAATCCCGTCCGGGTGCAATGCCAGCGCGAGGAGAAGCTCACGCTGCCGCGGTCCCAACGACACCGTCACGGTTTCCGTCTTCGTCGGCGGGCGGACGCGCTGCCCGTCGTCGTCGGGGTCGGGCTGGGCAGTGGTGCGCCAGGTCAGTTGAACAGGCCCGAGCACCCGCAGCCGCACCCGGGCGTGCACGTCGAGGTCTCCCGCGGGATCGTGCGGTGGCTCGGTCGCGGCCGGCCCGGCGTCGTGGACGGCCTCGGACGCCACGGTCGATGTCGCAGCGACCGATGGCAAAAGGTCGAGCGCGCCACGGGCGTTGGGGGCAGCGGCGCCGTTACGGCCGTGACTGCCCTCCACCTCTCCTCCGCTAGCACCAGCGTGGGCAGCCTCAACGGCGTTTGCGTCGTCGAGCGGATCGGCGTGAATCGCTGTTGGCACCGGGTCGGGGTCTGGCGTGAGTGCGCTGAGCAGGTCATAGACCGCCGCGGCGGTGAGGGTGGGTAACCGCCTCCGGTGCAGGCGGCGGGCAGGTCCCGGACTGGTGGACGTCACCCGGCCGTCAGCGGTGACGTACAGGCTGGAACCGGGCCGCCACTGCCCAATCAGCAGCCCACCGATCCCGAGTGCGGCGGCGTTGTCCAACACCGCCTGCAGCCGCCGAACGTCCTGCGGCACATGGGCCATCAGCACCACCGGTCCGAGCGGCTCCTCCGCCGAACCCACACCTGCTCGGTCGCGGCGCAGGCGCGCGCGGTGCAGCATAATCGCCTCGATCTGGTCGAGTGCCGCGTCGCTGTCTGCTGTCACATGCAGCCGCGAAGGCCTGCGCCGCGCCTGTGCGTGATCGAGCAGCTGGTCGGCGGTCGCGGCTGGCATCACGACATCGCAACTGCCAGGGAGGCCGGCGCCATCCAGGCCGAGCCGGACGGCGGGCAAGGTCGGGCCAAGGGCTGCCGGCGGCGGCTGGCCGGGGCTGGTGAGGAACTCCAGCATCAGGCCACGGAGCGCGTTGTCGGCGCCGGGTCCGACCAGTCCGAGCCCGCCGGTGACCGCCAGCTCCAGGGCTTGGGCGACGGTCTCGTCGAGGTTGTCGCCGCTGTTCGCGGGTGCAGCAGCGGCCGGACGCCGACTGTGAGTGGCATCGTCCGAGGAGTACATGAGCTCGTGAAAATCTGCGGTTTCCACTTCGGGGTGGTTCCAGCTGGGCTGGCTGATACTGTCCAGGCCGTCAGCATGCTCACCCTCTTCGGGCTCATCGGTATCGGTGTCGTCGTGCGCGGCGCTTTCGGTCGTACGCAAGTGCGCCAGGTGCAGGCTGCGCACGACCGGCGCGATCGGCAGCAGATCGTCACGCCGCCCGCTTCCGGGCACGTAGCGACGACGCCGTCGACGGCGTTCGGTCAGCACGGCCGCGCTGATCGCGCCGGCCAGCCCGAAGCTGACGAACACGCCGTCGCCGAGGTCGATGCCTGAATCCCCGCTCTGATCTACTGGTCGGCTGGGCACGGCTGGCGTTTGCCCGACGGGCGCGCTCGTGGCGCTGGCCGTCGGTGTTGGCAACGGTGGTGACGGTTGGGCGTGCGTCGGATCATGTGATGGTGTGCTCGGAGGCGGTGTCGAGGTGTGCGGTGGGGTCGGTGTCGTCGCAGCAGTCGGCCCGGGCAACTGCAAGATCCACCCGGGCTGGATCAGGCTGGGCATGGTCAGGGTGCCGCCGTCGGGTTGCGGATGGCCTTTGTTGAGCTGGTAGATCTCTGGCCAGCGGGCGCCGTCGCCGAGGTGTCGTCGGGCGATGCGCCAGAGGCTGTCGTGGATGCCGTCGTGCGGGGCTTGGACAACAGCGGTGCGCGCACTGCTCGGGTTCGGCGTCGCGGTTATCGGGACAGATACCCGGTCCATGCGCAGGTCGGTCGCGACGACGCTAGGTCGCGGTGCCGCGGGTGGTGCCGTGCTGCGGGCAGCGGTGGCGGGGTGTGGTCGCAGGCTGAGGAGCCCGGCGAGGATGGCGGTCAAGAGCAGTGTGGCGAGGCCGCGCAGCGGCCCTGACTGTCGGTCGGCGGCGAGCAACGCAGCCGCCGTGTGCGTCTGGCGGGTGTTGCGGCGTGTGTCGGGGATGGCTTGGGCGAGGTCGGTGAGGAAGACGGCCCAGAGGATCCAGCACAGGCAGGCGAGGGTGTCGAGCAGTATCTGGTCGGTGAACGGCCCTGTGAGCGTGTCCTTGATTTGGGTGGTGGTGGGCACGTGGTGGGGTAGTGGCCAGCCGATCCAGTGCCACAGCCCGTACGGGATCCCCGCGACCAACGCGACCAGCAACCCCGTGGCGAGCAGGCCGGCCAGGACGCGGCCCAGGCGCAGGACGGTCCGCACCGCGGCGGGCGGCTGAGTGCGTGTTGGCGGGTAGCGGTTGTGGGTCATGGGCTTGTCCGGTTAGGGGTTGTCGGGTCGAGTGATGCCGCGTTGCGGTGTCGCGGTGCCGGTGGCGTGGACGGTGATGGTGTCGATGCCGGCGAGGTGCCAGAGCTGGGTGCGGTAGCCGGTGGTGATAGTGACGGTGACCCGGGTGGTGGTGGCCGTGGCGGTGCCGGTCTGGCCTTCGGCGGTGAGGAACCGCTGCGCGGCCTGCTCGGCAGCGACCGGGTCGAGCTGCAGCACACCGGTGGTGCGGTAGGTGGTGAGGTCGAGTTGTTGGGCACCGGCACGGGCGGCTTCCTCAGCCTGCCCGATCGCCTTGATCTTCGTTGCGTATGCCTCGCCTGGGTCCAGGCCGAGGCCGACGACGGCGAACAGGCCGATCATGGCAGCGAGCAGGAACGCAGACACCATCCCCTCATCCCCGGACATCCGCTGCCCCAGCAGCGTCCGCTCGGTGCGAGTTCGCGGTGCTGGGGTTGGGCTCATGGGGTAGCCGCCCGGTAGGTGTCGATGGGTGATGAGGCGGTGGCGGTGAGGGTGCGCTGGTCCCCGGTCGCGAGCAGCGCGGCGGCGTAGGACAGGTC
>JALYVF010000047.1 GCA_030853385.1 Actinomycetota bacterium
GCCCGGCGCAAGCGCCGGGCTCCCGCCAGGCCCGCCACGGCCGTCGACCACCCCCTCACCCGCCTTCGCAAGCTCGGCTCCCGACACGGCCGTTGACCCAACCGCCGTCGCACGCTCGGCGCTCGACACGGCGGCCGCTGCTCTAGCGCTGATCATCGGTGGAAGAGAGAGAGGATTGATGTGAAGCGGATCGACGTCGATGCGGTGCTGCTGGAGCGGTTCGGGTCGCGGGGGTTGACGATTCATCACCCGACCAGCGGGCCAGGGACGTTGTTCACCACCACCGGTCCGGCGTCCATGGTGATCGCAGTGCTGGACGCCGCCGGGGTGCTCGGTCGACATCCGGCCGTCGGGCCGCAACTGCTGATGGTCACCGCTGGGTCGGTTCAAGTGGCAGGCGGTGACGGCCAGTGGGCGCAACTCGAAACCGGTGACGCGGTGCTGTTTGCGGACGGCGAGGAGCACGAGACGCGGGCGACCTCGGCCGCCACGGTCGCGATCTTGCAGTGGCACGCCGACCGATGACGGCGGCACCCGTCTGACAGGCTCTGCCCATGGCGGGTCCGGATGGGCGGTAGCGAACTGGATCGACGGGCACCGGACGCGGTGGGCCAGCTGGGTGCCCAACCATCTGTTCTCGGTGGCCACACACTTGCCTGGCGATCGCCGTTGTCGGGGTTGCGGCGTTGGCGTACGTCATCGTTCGCCGGCTATGGCTGCTCGCGGTCACCGTCAGCGCGTCCGCCGTCGCTGCCTAGTGCACAGGAAGGAGAGAGCATGGACGAGCAGAGCGCTGGCCGAAACGATGTTGCGTCGGTGCCTGTGGTGACGTTGTTCATGCTGATGTCGCTCGACGGCAAGATCTCTACCGGCTCGTCCGATGAACGAGACTTCGACAAGGATCTTCCACAAATCGTTGGTGTAGCAGAGGGACTGGGGCAGTACTACCGGCTGGAGCAGGAGACCGACTCGTTCTCTCTGAACACCGGACGGGTGCTGGCGAAAGTGGGTTGGAATCAACCACAGTCCAGCATCGACAGGTTGCCCGTTTCGTTTGTTGTCGTCGACACCGAGCACCTCAGCGAGCTCGGTGTGCGAAATCTGCTGGCCAGAACGCAGCGCCTGATTCTCGTCACCTCAAACCATCGGCACCCAGCGACGCACGTCGAACACCCTGAGTTGGATGTGGTGACGGTGGCATCGCCGATCGACTTCAACAGTGTGTTCGGCCGGCTTGCCCAGCTAGGAGTGCGGGCCATCACCGTTCAGTCTGGTGGCACGCTCAACGCAAGCCTGGTCCGCGCAGGCCTTGTCGACTATGTCTCGGTGGTGGTGGCGCCGGTGCTCGTCGGCGGCAGCTCCACCCCGACGCTCATCGATGGCGAGTCGCTGAATCTGCCTGATGATTTACGCCTTCTCCAGCCGTTGCAGCTGCTGGACAACATCCGGCTCAAGAATTCCTACCTGCACCTGCGCTACGCAGTAGCTCGGCCAAATCCGTCGTCGGCAGGCCCGGCGCAGTCGTAGCAGCATCCCTCGTCACGGTCGAGCCTCTGCGTCAGGCCACGAATCGATGGCGGGTAGAAGCGGTTGACGGTCCTTGTTACCGTGCGATCGATGCCTACATACTCCGGTGACGACGGGGCCGAGCTGTTCTACGACGTGCTGGGCGAGCGCTCGGCACCGCCGCTGATCGTGCTGGCCGGTGGCGCGGGGCGACATCCCGACTACCTCGGCGACCTGGCCGGACTCAGTGAGCACTATCAACTGGTCGTCCCGCACCTGCGCGGGGTCGACCGCTCGGCCACGGCGGACGTCGCCGTCCATGGGGTCGCGCTGGCGCCAGGCAGAGGATCTCGACCGACTGCGGACGAGTCTCGGCCTGCAGCGCTGCGCGGTGGTCGGGCATTCGGCCGGCACCCGGCTGGCGATCGCCTATGCCGCCCGGTTCCCCGATCGACTGTCCGCCTTGCTGCTGATCACCCCGCCGGCGTGGTACCTGGTCGACGTGCCGGACGACACCGAAGCGCTGGCGGACGCACGGATGGCCGATCCGACCTACGCCGCCGCGGTGGCAGCACAGGCGGCGGGGCCGGATGTCAGCAGCGACGAGACGTTCACCGGGTGGATGCGGGCAACGGCGCCTATCGGCTACGCAACCTGGAGCGACGCGGCGCAGGCAGATGCCGCCGTCGGCGGGTACTCGCTGACCGCCAACCGCGCGTTCCTCAGCGGCGACACCCCCGCCGACCTGGCCGGCCGGCTCCGCGAGGTGACTGCACCGGCCCTGCTGATCGCCGGCGCGCAAGACGCGATAGCCGGCGTCGACGCGGTGGTCGCGCTCGCCGAATTGTTCCCGCACGGGCGAGCCGCCGTCATCCAGGACTGCGGGCACTTTCCATGGTTCGACCAACCCGCCGCGTTCCGCGACCTCGTCGACCCGTTCTTGGCTCAGTCGGAATCGCCAGCCTCCGCCCCTTCGGACTGACCACTGGCCCGCAGCAGCTGCCGGCCGAGCAGCTGCGTCGCTTCGATCAGCTCTGGTGGTCTAATGATGCGAAAGGGTGCCTCGATCGCCGCGAGCTGCTGGGCGTACCAGAGTGGTTCGTCGGTCGAACCGAGCAGCCGGGTGTGGCCGTCGTCGATCGCTTCCAGGCGACCGAGGCTGCGCCGGATCCACCAGGCAACGGTCGCTTCGGGCGCATCCACGACCACCTCGACCTTGTACTTCCAGCCCTCGGAGAGATGCTCCTCGATGGTACGCACCGGGTCGAGATTTGCTGGTGGACTGAAGGTTTCGGGCAACACGTCGACGCGGACGACCTTGTCGATCCGCAGCACCCGCCTGGCGTCCCTGGTGTGCGACCAGCAGAGCAGGTACCACCGGCCGCGTCGGATGGAGACGGCCCACGGATCGACTTCCATGGTCCGCTCGTGCCGCGGCCCCAGCTGGTAACTCAGCCGCAGCCGACGGCGGGACGCGCAAGCCTGAACCAGTACCCCCGTCGTCTCGGGGTCGGGTGTCGGGAACTGCTCGTCCCTGGTTCGGGTGCTGACCTGCCGAATTGATGCGGCCGGCTCGGCAACGGGCGCGGGCAATACCCTGATGATCTTGCTGAGGGCACTGCCAGCAGGATCGTCAGCATCGGCTCCGCCGCGGCGTGCCTCCAGCACTGCCATCACCAGCCCGAGAGCTTCGGTGGTGGAGAACATCAACGGCGGCAGCCGGAATCCGCGGCCGACCCGGTAACCCCCGTAGCGGCCGGGAACCGAGTCGATCGGAATCCCGGCCTCGCGCAAGATTCCGACGTAGCGACGAACGGCCCGATCGGAGACGCGGAGCCGCACCGACAGCCGTTCTGCCGAGATTCCAGGGCTGTCTTGGATCGACTCGAGTGCGATCAGCGCCCTGGCAGTGGGGCTCGCGTCATCCACCACAACTGCCTCCAGATCCCGGAAGGTGACCGTCCGCGTTCGACGCTAGCGTGCCGGGGCGGATCCGACGACCCGCAGCCGCGTAAGGCTGGCCGAAGTGCGATGGACGTGGAGACTGGTCGGGTGATCGGGCATCCCGTCAAACGACACTGGTACGCCAGCCACGACGTGGCACTCAGCCGCGCAACAGTGCAGGGCACGGCGGTGCAGGACGTGATCGCGCAGGCGTTCGGGGACGACGAGCTGTCCGATCTCGGGGGCGGCAACGGGCTCAATCTGCTGTCGCCGAGCCGTCGCCAGCTGCTGCGGGTTCACAAGCCGTATGTGAGTCGGCGTCGGCTGATCGGCGAGCGCCGGCTCCGACGCTGGCTGGCAGACCGGGGACT
>JALYVF010000057.1 GCA_030853385.1 Actinomycetota bacterium
GCCCGAGGTTGTCCCGACGGCGACCGTTCACGTCGCAGTCGATCGTCCCGTGCAGACCGTCGGCCGCCGCAAGGAAGCCGTCGTCAGGGTCCGGCTGATGCCGGGCACCGGTCAGTTCACCCTGAACGGCCGCACCCTTGATGGCTATTTCCCGAACAAGGTTCACCAGCAGCTCATCAAGGAGCCGCTGGTCAACCTCGAGAAGGACGGCATCTACGACGTCTACGCCAGCCTCTCCGGTGGCGGCGTCACCGGGCAGGCCGGCGCGCTGCGGCTCGGCATCGCCCGCGCCCTGATCGAACTCGAGCCGTCCGACCGCCCGCCGCTGAAGAAGTCCGGCTTCCTCAAGCGCGACCCGCGCGCCAAGGAGCGGAAGAAGTACGGCCTGAAGAAGGCCCGCAAGGCCCCCCAGTACTCCAAGCGCTAACCAGCGAGCGAGAGACCGGAATGGGTCGGCTCTTCGGAACCGATGGGGTGCGAGGTCTGGCCAACGCCGACCTCACCCCAGCGCTTGCGCTGCGATTGGCCACCTCGGCCGCCCAGGTGCTCACCGAGCACCGGGCGGCTGCGGTATCTGGTACCGGGGCCGCCGCCCGGATCCGTCCGCTGGCGGTGATCGGCCGCGACCCACGGGCCAGCGGCGAAATGCTGGAATCGGCCGTCGCCGCCGGCCTGGCCTCCGCTGGGGTCGATGTGGCGCTGCTCGGCGTGCTGCCGACCCCGGCCGTCGCCTATCTCACCGCTGAGCTGGCTGCCGACCTCGGGGTGGTGATCTCGGCGTCCCACAACGCCATGCCGGACAACGGCATCAAGATCTTCGGAGCCGGCGGCCGCAAGCTCACCGACGGGCTGGAAGATGCCATCGAGTCCGGTATGGACGTCCCCCACACCCTGCCGACCGGCGAGGGAGTAGGGCGGATCTACCGCGAGACGGACGCCGTCAGCCGCTACACCGACCACCTGCTGGTGTCGACCCCGCACCCGCTCACCGGCCTGAAGATCGTAGTCGACTGCGCGCACGGGGCATCGTCGACCATCGCTCCCGAGGTGTATCGAAGAGCGGGCGCCGACGTCATCGTGATTGCCGGTGAACCGGACGGACTGAACATCAACGCCGGCGTCGGGTCGACCCACCTGGACGGGCTGCGGGCGGCGGTGCTGGCGGCCGGCGCCGACCTCGGCATCGCCCACGACGGTGACGCCGATCGCTGCCTGGCCATCGCAGCCGACGGCTCCGACGTCGACGGCGATGCCATCCTCGGCCTGCTCGCGATGTCCTTGCAGGAGCGCGGCGAGCTGAACTTCGGCACCGTTGTCACGACGGTGATGGCGAACCTCGGCTTCCACCGGGCGATGAAGAAGGCGGGCATCGCCGTCCAGACGACCCAGGTCGGCGATCGGCATGTGCTGGCCGAGATGGCCGCCGGCGGCTACTCACTGGGCGGCGAGCAGTCGGGACATGTGGTGATGGCCGACCACGCCACCACCGGTGACGGACTGCTGACGGCGTTGTATCTGATGGCCAGGGTGGCATCGACCGGAATCGCCCTCGGCAATCTGGCGAAGATCGTCACCAAGTTCCCGCAGGTGCTGCTCAACGTCCGGGTCGCTGATAAGTCGGCGGTGGCCAGCTCGGCAGCGGTGCAACGGGCGGTCGCCGACGCCGAGGCCGAACTCGGGGAGTCCGGCAGGGTGCTGCTGCGCCCCTCGGGCACCGAGCCGCTGGTGAGGGTGATGGTCGAAGCGTTGACGAGCGAGACCGCCCAGTCCGTTGCCGACCGGATCGCCGCGGCGGTCGCCCAATAGCGACCCGGCGCGCTACTCGGCGACACCATGATGCACGGCTGGTGATGTTATGATGCAGCTATGCGCACGACGGTCAACATCGATGATGAGCTACTGGCCGAGGCGCGCTTGATCGCCGCCGGCACGCATCGCACCATCGGCTCCGTACTGGAGGACGCACTGCGGCGGCTGATCCACGAACGTTCGTTGGACACATCGCAGGTTCCATTCGAGCTGCCGAGATTCTCCTACCAACGTCCAGGTTTGCGCGAGGGCGTTGACCTGCTGGACTCCGAACAGCTGACAGAGTTGTTGGGCGACAACGACTATCGGTCGATCTGAGGATGCTGTTCCTCGACGTCAACATCTGTGTCGCGGCCATCCGGCCGGATTCGTCGGATCAAGCCAACGCGGTTCGAGACTGGCTGGAACCGAGACTGTCCGGGCATATCCCGGTGGGAATCAGCGATGTCGCGCTCTCTGCCATGATCCGTATCGCCACTCACCCCCGGATATTTGCCACTCCCACCTCGCCCGGCGAGGCGATGACGTTCGCGGACGCGCTGCGGACGGCCCCGGCGGCGGAGACGGTTCGCCCGGGCCAGCGGCACTGGTCGATCTTCCGGAATCTGGTTGCCGGGCATCGACTGCGCGGCAACGACGTGCCGGACGCCTATCTCGCTTCGCTGGCGCTGGAGCACGGAGCGACGTTCGTCACTCGTGACCGAGGATTCGGCCGATTCGCCGGACTCAAGCTGCTGGATCCATTGGCATGACGGCCTTCCTGTCGCTGTGAGCGGAGCTTGCTGAGGGATGCAACGGCGATCGGCGGTCCGGGTGCGTGCTCGACTCCGCGGACTCGTCAGGCGGAAGTGTTCTTCGGGTCGTCCAGATCGATCACCGAGGTGCCGGAGACCTTGCTGTCCAGTTCGTCGGCCAGCTGATCCTGGCCGGCGATGTGCCGCAGCAGGAACGCGGTGGCCAGCGTCCGCGTGCCCTGCTGGATGCGCTTTTCGGCGCCGTTACCGGTGATCGCCGTCGTCCAGTGCCTGCCCTCGGCCAGCCCGAGGTGCTTGGCGCCCTTCACCTCCCGCAGCTGCACCGGTCCGGCCCACGATCTGGCCAGTTC
>JALYVF010000079.1 GCA_030853385.1 Actinomycetota bacterium
GCGTAACCGTTCCTGGACCTCCGGGATTGCCTGCGGGCTGTGCAACCGCACCTCGCGATAAGCGCCGTGCACAACCTGGGCGAAGTCGTCGTTGCTCACCTTCGCCCAGTCGGCAGTGGATCGTCACCGTCGCTGGTGCCGGTCACGATGTGCTGTCGCTGACTCGCCGGCGCGCTGGTGCCCGGCCGGCCGGCTGGGTGGCGGGGTCAACTGCGGGCGGTGGTCCAGCGCGCAGACGACGGACTCTCGTGCCGACACGGTGACCGGCTGCTGCTGGTGGAAGATCTGCAGCAGCCCACCCGAGCGGAGCCGATTGGTAACGGACCCTGGTGTGACCGCAACATGCAACCGCCGGTGCTGGTAGGCCGCGGCCCGGCTACGTCGCAAGGCTAACGAGCCGCCAACACCCAGATATGGCCCGCAACGATCGGTGTTCCGGTATCCGTGGCTCGGCTTCAACGATTCAATCGTCCGGATGGTTCACGTGCGGTCACCCCGCGATAATTCGGTCATGGACACCCCCTATTCGGCACGCGTGCAGGCTGCCGCAGACCGATTCGACTCCGGTGACAGCGAGTTCGCGGCCGGGGAGTTCGCGGCGCTCGCGGCGGATGTTGGGCTGCCCGCGGCGGACCGGATAGTGATGTACGTGAATCTCGCGACCGTGTATTCGGCCGTCGGTCTGCGCGATGAGGTGATCGCGGCCTTCGACCGCGCGATCGAACTCGAGCAGCGGCCGGACCATTTCGCCCGCGCTTCCAAGCAGGCGTGGCTCGACACCCATCGCCGAACCACGCCCGGGCAGCCGGGCGCGGTCGCCGGGCCGTTTCGGGCGTCGTACTTCGGCTGGTCCGTTGTCTGGCAGGCGAGCGCGGCCTGGGCGGTGCTCATCGCGACCGTGCTGATCCTCAGCGCCGTGCTGCGCGGCAATGTCGGGGTAGGCGACGTGCTCACCGGCGTCGCGATCACCGCCGTGTTCGGGGCGGCCATGATCGCGATTCACACCCTTGTGCGCCGGCAATGGATCACCTTCGACGGCCCGACGGTGATCTATCGCCCCGCCATCGGGCGCCGACGACGCTTCACCATGCGGCAGGTCGACCGCGTCCGGCGAAAGAACTCGCGCCTCGGCCCGTACTTCGCGATCACCCTGGCATCCGGGGGCCGACGAGGGCGCCGGGTCACCATCCCGGCATACGCGGTCGCGAACGCGGCCAGCTGCAGCCAATGGCTGCAACGCCTGGCGCAGCTACGCGAGGTCGACCTCGACCTCGCCACCACCGCGCTGCTACAGCCCTGGCGCTAACAACAACGGCGAACCACGCCGAGATCAGCTGGGCGCCGGGGCCGTCTTACTTGAGTGGTGAGCCGAGTTTGGTGGATCTGAGGGCTTCGATTTCGGGTGCCCAGGTCTTCCGCTCCTGGACACCACTGCCGGGCGCGACCGCCTGGTTGCCGGCGGTCCAGAACTCGCAGGTATTTGCCCTGCACTCCTCCGGCGGTGTGGTCGAAGCTGGGTGCAGGCTGCAACTTCGCATTGGGGTTGTCCTTGCCGCTGCCGCCGATGACGCCGGTGACACAGGACAGGCCGGGCAATCGGGGTCCAGGGCCTGCACATCGGCGATGTTGATCAGCGTGTGGGCGTTGGGCCAGATGTCCGGGTTTACCGGACCGGCTGATTCGAACCGGCCCGGACCAGGGACTGCGGACAGGTTCCCGATCTTGGTCGGCGACGCGAAGCTAAGGCTTCTATGGCCGAAGCGCCGGTGCACCAGTTCCACCCGTCCCTTCGGGATCTGAGTGAGGCTGGCGGCCCGAAGTTTCCCTCGCCGGTTCACTGGCGGTGGTGGTCGCACTCATCTAGGCAGCCCGCCGCCATGGGCTGCGGCTCGCACTTTGGATCTTCGTCGTGATATTTGTGCCGCTGGTGCTCGGCCACGCGATCGCTGCCCGACGTGTCCAGGTGCGGCTGACTCCGGACGTTGTCACCTACATAGGCC
>JALYVF010000181.1 GCA_030853385.1 Actinomycetota bacterium
CCGTATGCCGCCCGGCAGGCTGCGGCGGCTAAAGCGGTGGTGGCGCCGTCGGTGGCCGCCCCGTTGCGGCGCGGGGCCGGCCGGCCGGGCGCGATACAGGGAACCCCGTCCCAGGTGGCGGCCGCCGGCCGGATGGACCAGCCGGCCGGCACCCAGGAACTGCTGGACCGGCTGCGGAACACCTCGGGTGCCGAACGCACACTGGTGATGCGCGAGCTGATCACCAATACCAGAGCGGGCAGATCGGCCAGCCGCGCGGCGGCCAGACAGGGCAGATCCGGCAAGAAGTCGGCCTCCGGTTGGGGTTGCGCGTTGATCTTCGTGGCGCTCGGCCTGATCGGTACCGGGGTGGGCCAGCACCTGGTCCAGAACATCGTCAACCTTTTGAACGGGCGGTGACGTGAGCTCGATCGGTACTCCGACCAAGCCACCCAGCGCGCTCGGCTCCCTGTTCCGGATTGTGGTGTTCCGCCGGCTGTGGGGGGCCATCACGCTGTCCAGCCTCGGCGACTGGCTGGGGTTGCTGGCCACCACCGCGCTGGCCGCCTACCTGACTCGCGACTCGTCCAGCATCCTGCAGGGCACTGCGATATCGGCGGTGCTGGTCACCAGGCTGCTGCCGGACCTGATCTTCGGCCCGGTCGCCGGTTCGCTGGTGGACAGGTTCGACCGGCGGACGATCGCCATCAGCTGCGATCTGGTCGCCTGCGTGCTGTACCTGGTGATTGCCTTCGGCCACAACCTGACGGTGCTGCTGGTCGGGCAATTCCTGGTGGAGGCCGTCGGGCTGTTCTCCACCCCGGCCAAGCAAGCGATGTGGGTCAACATCGTGCCGCGAGAACGGCTGGCGGTGGCCAACCAGCTCAATTACGTATCGATCTACGGCATGGTGCCGGTGGCCGCGGTGATCTTCGCGCTGCTGTCCACCGTCTCGCAGTTCTTCGCATCGACGCCGGAGCAGGTGATCCCCTCCACCGGCCTGATCTCCGGCAACGCCTCGAGCACCGCCATCACCATCGCTCTGGTGTTCAATGCCGCCACTTTCGCGGTGACGTCGTCCGTGTTGTATTTCTCCCGGCGGATGATCCCGTCGTTCGTCGGTGAGCGCAGCACCACCCGCAGCGTGTTCTCGCTGATCCGGGAGGGCATCTCGTTCGTCAAGAACTCGTCGGTGATGCGCGCGCTGTACCTCGGAATCCTCGGCGCCTTCGGTGCCGGCGGTCTGGTCGCCGGGGTGGCGCAGAGCTACGTGGCAACGCTCGGCGCCGGCAACGCCGGCTACGGCATCCTGTTCGGCTCGGTGTTCACCGGGCTGGCGCTCGGGATGCTGGTCGGACCCAAGGTTTTGCCGGCAGTGCCGCGGCGAGTGGTGTTCACCGTCTGCGTCGGGCTGGCCGGCGCGATGCTGCTGCTGATGAGCCTGGTGCCGGACTTCGTCGGCGCGGTGATCACCGCGGCGGCGATGGGGTTGGCTGCCGGCGTCGCCTGGATCACCGGGTTCACCATGATCGGCCACGAGGTCTCGGATCAGTTGCGCGGCAGGGTTTTCGCCTTCGTCATGTCGTCGGTGCGGCTGACGCTGCTCGGCGCCATCGCCGTCGGTCCGGTGCTGGCCGGCGCCATCGGCGGGCACACGGTGACGATCGGTGCCTTCGTCCTGGCCGTTTCGGGGCCGGGCATCGTGCTGGCCATCGGCGGCCTGGTCGCGATCGTGGTGTCGCTGATCGCCGGCCGCCAGGTCGGTGGGATCCGGGCCGGCATCGTCTCCAGGATGGTGCGTAGGCGCCGGCTACTGGCCGAGCAGCACGACCGGCCCGGTGTGCTGATCGCTGTCGAGGGCTGCGACCGCGCGGCCAACTCTGCCGTCGCCGAAGCGGTCAGCGGCCGGATGGAATCCGACGGCTGGCGCACCGCGCTGGAACGCGGCGACAGCTGGCCGGAGTCGGCGTACTCGTCGCTGGCGACGGCATTGCGGGCAACCGCCGATCTGGCCGACACCCTGCAGGCGCGGGTTGAGCCGGAGCTGTCGACCGGCGCCGTCGTTGTCTACCAGGACTATCTGGACTCGGTGGTGGTGCGGTTCGGCGCGCAGGGCGGCCTTGACGAGGAGCGGCTGCTGCGGGTCGGTACCTGGGTGACGCGCGGTGCCTGGCCCGACCTGACGATCCTGGTGGATCCGGGATCCGCGCCGGTCGACGAGGAGCCGCCGGATTCCGAGGTGCCCGGCACCCTTGAGATCGCCATCCAAGAGGCCGACGCAGTCGAAGCCGATGCATCGGAGATCGACGTCGCGGAGATCGACGCGGACGATCCCGACGCAGCGGAAACCGAAGCGGCGCGCGGTGGTTCAGCGGTAGCGTCCGTTACCGGAGTGGATCCGGAACAGGCCTTCCGGGAACGGGCAGCATCCGCGCCCGAGCGCTACCTGCGGATCCCGCCGCTCACCGGCGAACAGCGCGCGGCCGGCGAACTACCGGAAGAAGTGCTGGAGCGGATCGCCTCCGTGCTGCGGCTGCGTACCCCGGTAAGAGCCACCCAGGCTGCGATCTGACCCCGCGTCACACCTCGAGGTCGAGCACCGCGGGCAGGTTGCCGAGGCCGTCGGCCTTCGGGATGGCAGCCAACAGCCGCTTGGTGTACGTAACAAACGGGCCGGCTGAATGAGATCAGGCTGACCCGGGGGGCAACGCCAACGGCCTGATACTTGCCGACGATCACTCGTTGTTGTCGATGCCGTACTGGGCGAGAGGCTCTGCGGACCACCGGGTAAGCGAGGACGGCGCGGGCGAGATGTGGTTGGGCGGCCGGCGGCCCTCGGGGTAACGCGGACGACGCTGGCGAGGTGTGTGGCTGGGCGGCCGGCGGCCCTCCGGGTAAAGCGGAAGGCGCTGGCGAGGTGTGTCGCTGGGCGGCCGGCGGCCCTCCGGTAGCGCGGAAGGTGCTGGCAAAGTCTCGCTCGCTGGCGCTCACATCGCTTTACCTTGACGCGCCTCGCCGCCTCATCCTGGGTGCCGCCGGCTGTGTGGGGTCCGGGATGTGGCGCGTGGCATTGGAACCGGCAGACCCGCGAGGCGGCCCGGCTTCGAAGCCATCCGGTGATCCCGCGAGCCGGCAGGCGACACTGCCGCGGCGGTGGCAGCGCACGGGCGACGGCGCGGCCGCAACGGTCTTCGACGAAGGCAGCGGTACCGCAGTCTGGGGCACCCGACCCGGCCCCGACTGCTCGCTCCCGCACCCGGCCCCGACTGCTGGCTCCCGCACCCGGCCCCGACTGCTGGCTCCCGGCACCCGGCCCCGACTGCTGGCCCGGATTCCGCGTGACAGGGACCGTTCCGCTCGATGGACGAGCCGGCACCAGGCAACATGTAGCCGAGCAGACCGGGCAGCCGGTGTCGTCGCAGCGCATCGCTATGCCAACGTTGAAGCGGTCGGTCGTTGATAGGAGCCGGGTCTTCGGTCCCAGAGGACTTGCCCGTCGACCAGGGTTCCGGCGAGTTGATCGCGGTGGACGACAGTATGGTGACGGCCGCACAACAGGGCTGCGTTGTTGAGATCCGTTGGGCCACGGTCGATCCAATGTTGCAGATGATGCGCTTCACACCAATGCGCCGGTGCTTCACAACCCGGGAACGTGCAATGCCTGTCCCGCAGCCACAGCGCTTTCAGCTGGGGCGGGGTGAACAGCCGCTGAGTCCGTCCCTCATCCAAAATCTCACCATCGGAGCCCAACACAACCGGGATGATCTCCGCATCGCAGGCCAGTTTCCGGACCGTCTCCGGGGCGAGGAGCGCCCCGCCGTCCACGGACCCGATCGTCGTGCCGGCGCCGATAGCCTTGACCAGCTCGTCGTAGCTCATCGTCACGTACAGCGATGCCTTCGTGCCCGTCGGCGCCTGCCCGCCGGCCGCGGTACAGCGCCGGCACACCTCGACCAGGGCCTCACCCCGGCGTCGGCCGACGGGGCGCGGGTCTGGTTCACCATTCGGTTCGGGCTGTGGCTTCGACAGCGGCCCGATCGCTGCTTCCAGTACGGCCCGGCCTTCCGCGTCGAGGGTGAGCTCGTAGTGGAACACCCCGTCATCTTCCCGACCGGCTGACAGGTCAACGTAGCGGCGTGTGGAGTCCTGCTCGTCCTGCAACGCACCGTCCAGCCCGTACTGGGCGAGCATAAGTTGTCGGAGCTGTTTGACCGAGCGGGGTCCCTGCTCGGCACCCACCTCGATCATCGCGTCCAGCACCAGCGGACCGGCGCCATCGGCGAGGTCGGGTGAGATCTTGTCGAACTCCGCTACGACGGTGGCTGCCACATTGGGTGTCACGTCGGTGCTCTGGATCGCTTCGGCCAACACGGCCATGTCGTGGCGACGCAGGATCGCCACACATTTGGCGACCATGCCAGATCCGCCGGTCTGCAGGTGCCAGGCCGTGTCCCGGACCCAGCCCGCGGTGGAGGCGAACTGCGATTCGGCGATCACCCCGCGCTGCTCGGCTTCCGCGGTCATTGTCACCACACCGGCGGTGCCGAACGCGGCCAGTTCGTCGAGTTCGCCCACCACGGATACCAACTCGGCGTTGGC
>JALYVF010000133.1 GCA_030853385.1 Actinomycetota bacterium
GCGATGGCCGCGTACACGTTGGTGGTCGCGACCACCGACACGGTCGAGCCGGCCGCGCTACTGCTGGCGCCACCGCCCGCCGAAGATCCGCAGCCGGCCAGCAGCAGGCCGACGGCTGCCACCGGGGCCAGCGTTCGAAGGACTCTGGACGACGGGGTGGCCGTGAGGCGAGGCATGGACGACTCCACAGCATTAATGGGAACGGTTCCCATTCACAGTATCAGCCGGGTGCCGATCGACCGCGGAAGGTCGCCTCGCTCAGCGCAGCAGCGCGTCGATGATGTCTCCGCCGAGCCGTGCGGTGTTCACCAGATCCAGGCTGTAGCGCACGTACCGCCCGTCGCGATGGGAGGTGACCAGGCCCGCCTGCCGCAGCAGCGCCAGATTGCGGGACACCTCGGGTGCGGTGAGATTCCAGGAGTCGGAGAGTTCTCCGGTGGTGTGTGGTCCGCGAATCAGGCTGCGCGCCAACCGGATTCGTAGCGGATGATCCAGGGCATGCAGCCGCTGTTGGATGTCATCGAGGCTGGCCGGATGCTGCGCGCCGACGCCAGCGGTGGCAATCGGGTACTGCAGCACCGGGCGCCAGCCGGCGGCGTGCACCACCAGGAGATGCGGATGTCCGAACACACTGGGCAGGAAGGTAATGCCGGCCTGCCCGGCAGAGGTGTAGCTGTCCTGCAGCTTGTCAACGGTGATGCGTTGTCCTGATTTGTCCAGGTGCAGCGACGGCGAGATGGCGGCCAGCGCCTGCGCCAAGCCCTTGGTGGTCAGCTGGTCGTGCTTGGTCCTGGCGTCGGCACGGAGATGCCCGATGATCTTGGTCCAGACGTCGTCGAAGAACTGTTCCGCGCACTGCAGCAACAGCCCTCGGATCCAGTTCCGCGCCGTGGTGGGGGACTCCAAGACGGCCTGCACGAAATCGAGTTGGCGCAGGCCGCGCGCTGTTGCCCTGTCTCGGACCAGCTCGCGGGCCAGCGGGTCGGTCAGCGGTGAGCCGAGGTCCGAGCGCGGCGACAAGGCGCCGCAGCTGCTGGTGATGAGCGCGGCCCGCACCCAATCCTCATCGTCGAGGGTGTCCCACTGATCCAGCTCTTCGAGCAGGCTCGGGCGGGGTGACGCGGGAAGCAGCAGGTCCGCCCGCGACGTCCGCCAGAGGAAGTCCGCGTCGATCAGCTGATCCATCAGCCCCGGCTCCACGCTGCTGGCGATGGTGGCGATCCAGCCTGCCTGGGCCCGGTGATGGGCCGGCTCGGTGATCGCATGCAGGGTCGAGCCGAGTTCGGCCAGCGGCGACGGCGCGAAGACGAATTGTTCCGGCGCAAGGCCGGTGATGTCGAGGGCAACGCTCATGTCGGCAAGTCTGCTCCGGTCCTGCTGGTCGAGCCGCACCAGTTGACCGGAACCGTCAACTCGCTCACCGGTACGGACGAACGGCTTGCACAGTGAGGTTCGGCAAACCATTGGCGCACTGGAGGTTCCGATGAACATGCACCCCGACTACTTGCTGACGATGATCAACAACGAGCATGCGGCGCTGGCCGCCGACCTGGCGCGCCGGTCCGCCAGGGCACCGCGGCGTTCCAAGGGCACTCGACTGTCGAGGATCGGTGCGGCCCTGGACTTGCCGAAGGCTGCCGGTCGTGGTCAACGGCATCGGGTGATGGCGGTGCAGCTAGATTCCGAGTTGCCGACGGGTATGCCGAGCCCCGGCACCGTCGGATGAACGAGGGACACTGTGAACTACCTGACACATCGACTGGCCAGCACCCAGGCGGCCATCGACCAGATCTTCACCGGTCGCATCGACCAGCTGCGAGCACCGTCGTCGGTGTACGCCGTGTTCGATCGCAGCGGAGTGGTGTACGGCAACGGGTTCGGAGCACGGGTGGTCGGCGGTCCGGCACCCACCATCGACACCGGTTACCGAATCGCCTCCTGCACCAAGAGTTTTACCGCAGCGGCGCTGCTGCTGCTGCGCGATCGCGGCCTGTTGTCGTTGGACGACCCGATCGACACGCTGGTGTCGGTCGGTCCGTTGATCGGTGCCGGCCAGGTGCCGCCGACCGTCGGCCAGCTGGCCAGCATGGCCGGCGGCCTGCCGAGCGACGACCCGTGGGCGGACAGGCAGGAATCGTTGAGCAGCAAGGGTTTCGATGGCCTACTGGCCGGCGGGATCAGGTTCGCCCGCAACCCAGGGACTTCATTCGAATACTCCAATCTCGGCTACGCCATGCTCGGCAGGGCAATCGAGGCGGCCAGCCGCACGGCGTACATCGAATTCGTCAGCCGTGAGCTACTGCAGCCACTGGGGCTCGACGAGATCGACTACGACACCACAGTTCAGGCCGCCGACGGGCTAGCAGCGGGGCATCGCCGATTGGCCGGCGAGTGGGTGGAGTTGGGGTTCTCCCGGCCCGGAGCGTTCTCGCCGATCGGTGGCCTGTTCGCGACGTCACGGGCGCTGGCCGACTGGGCGCGGTGGCTGGCGGCCGCCTGGGACGACGACCAGATCCTGGCCGCCAGCACACGCCGCGAGATGCAGGCCATCAGAACGCCCGTCGACGGGGGCGCTTACCCACGCGGCTACGGCTACGGTCTGAACGTCGACGAGACGCCGCGGCACGGCACGATCGTGTCGCACTCCGGTGGTTACCCAGGGTTCGGCGCACATATGCGGTGGCACGCGAACAGGGGCATCGGAATCGTCGCGATGGAGAACGCCACCTACAGCGGGCCCTATATTCCGGCCACCACAGCGCTGGCCATGATCCTGGACGAGACGCAGATTCCGGAGGCGGCAGTTGATCTCTGGCCGGAGACACGAGCTGCCCGGGAAACGGTGGAAGCCCTGGTGCGGCACTGGGATCCCGCGGTGGCTGCGGCCCTGTTCGCCGAGAATGTCGATCTCGACGACAGCGTGGATCATCGAAGGGTAGCGATCGCGGAGTTGGCCGGCGCGGCCGGCATCGACACGGCGGCGCCGGTCTCGCTGGAGCAATCCTCCCCGTTGAGTAGCTCGCCAGCGCAGTTGACCTGGACCATTCCGGGCACCACCGGATCGCTGCGCTGCGCGATCTCCCTGACGCCGCAGCAGCCGCCGTTGGTGCAAACCCTGACCGTGCGCCCGGGGTAGCTCAGGGCGGGGTCAGGACAGACCACAGGGGCGGGTCCGATTGCTCGGACC
>JALYVF010000155.1 GCA_030853385.1 Actinomycetota bacterium
ACGCCAGCACCAGCGCGGGCTGGGACCGGCCGAGTCCGCGGTAGTCGCCTAGATCGCCGAGATGCGGTAGCGCCGCGACGACGGCGAACACTCCAATGTTGGTCAGTGCGTAGGCGGCCAGGTAGAACAGCAGGACCGTGCCGGCCTGTGGGACTCGGCCCAGGACGACGAGCGGGACCATCAGGTACCCGACCTGGCTGATCGTGGAGTAGCCGAGCAGTCGACGGGTCTTGTCCTGGAAGAACGCGGCGAAGTTTCCCAGCGTCATGCTCGCCACGGCCACCACGGCGAGCAGCAACCGCCAATCGATGCTGACGTGTAGCAGCGCGGTGTCGAACAGCCGGTACATCGCTGCCAGGCCACCAACTTTGGGCAGGGTGGTGACCGCCGCTGCAACGGCAGCGCCGGCGCCTTCGGCGACGTCGGGCACCCAGAAATGCACCGGGACCGCCCCGGTCTTGAACGACAACCCGGCCACGACGGCCACCACCGCGAACACCAGCGCGGCAGGCGGAGCTGCGATCAGGCCGGCCGGCAACGCCGGGTAAGCGCTCTGCCCGGCCAATCCGAACAGCACGGTGATACCGGTGAGCAGCACGATGCCGAACAGCGCGCCCATCAGGTAGTACTTCATCGCCGCTTCCGTGCCCGGTGAGTCCTTCCCGAATCCGGTGAGGGCATACAGCGGCACGCTGGCCACCGTGAACGCCCCCATCAGCAGCAGCAGGTCGTTCGCGCCGGCCAGGGTGATCGCTCCCAGCGCCGCCAACAGCAGCAGCACATAGGCCTCGGTTTCCCGGGCGTGGTCCTTGAACTGGGAACGGAACAACGCCAACAGCAGCAGGGACGACACCGTCACGATGCACCGAACCGCGCCGGTGACGCCGTCCACCCGGTAGGAATCCTCGAACGCCATCCGGGTCGGCCCCGTCCACTGCGCGATGGAGGCGATCAACGCGGCCAGGACCGTCGCGCCGGCGACAGCACCGGCGCGGTACTGCCGTCGCCGCGGGCTGAACAAACCCGACACCAGCGTCGCCAACGCGCCGCCGAGCAGCAGCAGTTCCGGCAGCAGATCCAGCGGGTTCTCGGTCACCGCCCGACCAGATCCACCACGGCCCGCGCGCCCGGCTTGAGAACATCGAGCAACAGCCGGGGCAGCACCCCGATCAGCAGGGAAAGCACCAACAAGGCGGCGATTGGGACGAGTTCGGCCACCTCGAGGTCGGCGAATTCGGTGCGGCCATTGCGTCCTGCCGGCAGTTTCAACTCGCCCAGCATCATCCGGCCGAATGCCATGAGGAACAGGGCGGCGGTCAGGACGATCCCGAGCACGGCGATTCCGGTGGCCACCGGCGCGGCAGCGATGCTGCCGGTGAAGATCTGGAATTCGGCGATGAACCCGGAGAAGGCGGGCAGCCCCAGAGAGGCGAAGAAACCGATCCCCATCAGGGCGGTGAACCTCGGCGCCTGGCCGGCGAGCCCGGAGTAGTCGGCCATTGCGTAGGTGCCGCCGCGGTCCCGCAGCACCCCGGACAACAGGAACAGCGCACCGGTGATCAGGCCGTGGCTGACCATCTGGGTCACCGCGCCGGCGACAGCCAGGGTGCGGACCTGCGCGTCGGTGCCGCCCAACAGTCCTGCGGTGCCCAGCGCCAGCAGGATGTAGCCCATGTGGTTCACCGAGGTGTAGGCGATCATCGCTTTGAAGTCCTGCTGCGCCAACGCCACCAGCGCCCCGTAGATCACCGAAATCACCCCGACGACGATGAACAGCCAGGCATACTGCCGCCACTGCTGCGGCAGCATCGGCATGGCGATACGGACGAATCCGTAGGTACCCATCTTCAGTAGCACCCCGGCCAGGATCGCCGATCCGGCAGCGGGGGCCTGTGTGTGCGCCGGCGGCAGCCAGGTGTGGAACGGCACCGTCGGGGTCTTGATCGCCAACCCCACTCCCACCGCCGCCAGCACGGCGCCGCCGACCCACCCACGACCCGACAAAGGATGCTGCAGTGTCAAGGTCAGCATGTCGAAGCTGATCGGACGGGCATAC
>JALYVF010000164.1 GCA_030853385.1 Actinomycetota bacterium
GGATGGCGGCTGCCGACCGGTCCACCCCGCAAGCGGCGGCGCCGGCGAGCACCGAGACCCCCACCCCGGCGATCACCACCCGGCGCACCGTCGCCGGCGCGATCCGACCGAGCGACGCCCGGCCGAACCGGCCGAGCGCGCCGGGGATCCTGGCCAGCGCGGCCAGGCCCAGCACCAGACACCCCCACCCGAGCACCACCCAGACGACCACCGACGCGGTGACCAGGGCGGCATCGTTCAGCGCCGATGAACCGGATTCGGCCCCGGTCGTCAGCGTCCGGCGAACGCCGGACAGCACCGCGGCATCGGTGGCTGGGCCTGGCACCGCGGTGGTGAGGGCGACGAGAGCCAGCATCGATGCAACTATCTGCACTCGAACGCGGCCGAGTACCCTCGTATCATCGCGTATGCTTGCGTTTGGCATGGTTTGAATTAAACAGAGGCTGGACAGCATCTGTCAAGGGCATCTGCTGGATTCTGGATGAGCGTGCGGCGGACCGGTTCAGTGAGCGCGCGGCGGTGCCGTCGTGTCACGCACGACCAGCTCGAAATCGACCTCGGTACGTCCCATGCACCGGCTCCACGCCGGCCGGTAGCGGTTCGCCGGTGAGCTCGGCCAGTCGGGTCAGCAGCATCCTGGCGGCCAGCGAACCCATGTTGATGCTCGGCTGGCGGACCGTCGACAGTCTGAACAGCTCGCTCATTTCGTGGTCGTCCACGCCGATCATCGACAGTTGTTGCGGGACAAGGACTCCGTGGGTCTGGGCAGTGTGAATCAGCCCGATGGCCAGCTCGGCCGACGCGGTCACCACCCCGGTCGGCAGCGCAGCGACATCGCCGCCTACTTGACCGAGCCGGCCATCACTCCCTGCTCGAAGAAGCGTTGGAACAGTAGAAACACCGCCAGCGGAATCACCAGGGACAGGAAGGCTCCTGGGGCGAGGATGTCGATGCTACTGCCGAACTGGCGGGTCTGATTCGCTAGCGCCACCGTCAACGGCTGGCTGGTCGCACTGCTGAACACCAGCGCCACCAGCAGGTCGTTCCAGACCCACAAGAATTGAAAGATTCCCAGGGAGGCAATGGCCGGCAAGCCGAGCGGCATGACAATGCGGAAGAAGATTCTGCCCTCGCTGGCGCCGTCCATCCTGGCGGCTTCCATCAGCTCGCGTGGCAGGCCGGCGAAGTAGTTGCGTAGCAGGAATATCGCGAACGGCAGACCGAACGCGACGTGGAAGATGACGACGGACAAGATGGTTCCGGAGATTCCCAGCGCGGTGTACAGGTGCACCACCGGGATGAGGGCGATCTGGATCGGAACGACGAGAAGTCCTACAACGACCAGGAACAACCAGTCCCGGCCGGGGAAGTCGATCCAGGCGAAGGCGTAACCGGCGGCTGAACCGATCAGCACCACCGCCAGCGTGGCCGGCACGGTGATCTTGACCGTGTTCCACAGTGAATCGGTGATCGACGGGTTCTTCAGCAGTTGGCCGTAGTTGGACAATGTCAGCTGGGCAGGATGCGTCAGCGCATTCCACCAGCCGCCGTTGGCGTACTGCGACGGGTCGCGGAGCGATTCGACCAGCAGCCCGAGCGTCGGGATCAGCCAGATCAAAGCGACGATGATCAGCACAATCCGCAGCACGCCACCACCGGTCCGCGCGACGATCTTGGCTGCCAGCCCGCGGTGAGCGGCGCCGGTGACGACGGAGGGCGCAACGGTCACTGTTGGTCCCTCCGAAACCGGCGGATATTGAGTGCCATCGCTGGGATCACCAACAGCACCAAGATGATACCGATAGCGCTGGCAATGCCGTATTGCTGGTTACCGAATGCGTTGTAGAGCGACACCGCCAACACGTCTGCGTACTTCCCGTTGGCGCCGGCGCTCTGCTGGATGACGAATACCAGATCGAATACTTTGAGCACATTGATAACCATCGTGACGAACACCACCAACAGCACGGGCGCCAGTAGCGGCACGGTCACTCGCCGGAACAGTTGCCATTCAGTTGCGCCGTCGATGCGCGCTGCCTCGAGCACATCCCGGGGGAGCGAGGCCATGCCGGCGGCGAGCAATACCATCGCGAAGCCGGCGTAGACCCATAGATAAGAGATGATGATCGCCGGCGTGATCAGGTCGGGGCCGAGCCACGAGTAACCCGCAAACGCCTCGGTGAAGTCGACGGCCGGCAGCCGGAGCTGGAACGAACCAGTCGTCAGAGCCGGAAAACTGAAGCCGCCGTGAGCATCTGCCGTGGTACTGGCAACTGTCTTACCGTTCTGCAAGGCCTCAACGGTGATGCCGGCCAGCCCGAGCTCGCCCGGATCCACCACGCCCGCCTTGCCGCCGCCGCCCAGCTTGAAGTCGTTCCAGACCACGCCGTACAGACCCTTGCTCTGGGCTGGCGCGGCCGCCGGCCCGGCGCTGGCCGGCGGCGATTTCAGGTCTATTCCGGCGAGCGGGACCAGCGAAGGACTGCCGGGCGTGTAGGTCTTCTTCGAGGTGAAACCCGTCGTCGATGATCCGTCGAAATCGGCGGCGTTCTTGGGGTGCACGTTGGGGTAGCCGGTGGACGGGGAAAAAATGTCGTGAATGCCGACGGTGACCGCGTTCGCCAAACCCTGGCTCGGCTGATCGGAATAGATCAAGCCGAATGTCACTCCGGAGGCCAGGAAGGAGATGGCGATCGGCATGAACAGGATCGTCTTGAACACCGTCGCCCATCGAATTCGCTCGGACAATACTGCGAACACCAGACCGAGAATGGTGACGATGGTGGGTGTGACGACCACCCAGATGACGTTGTTCTTCACCGCCCGCAACGTCGAGGAGTCAGAGAACACCGAACCGAAGTTCTGCAGCCCGACGAACGATCCGGTGCTGCCGGCGGCCCCATCGCCGAACAGGCTGCGGACTGCGGTGTAGACCAGCGGGTACACCACGATGGCGGCCAGCATGATCAATGCCGGACCCAGGAACACCCAGGCAAGCCAGCGCCGTTCACCTGGTGTCCGCTGCCTGACCGGCTTCGGTGCATCGCGGCCGCGCTTCGCCTGGGCAATCGACGGTACGGCGGAGCCGGCCACCGACGAATCGGTGGCCGGCTCTCCCGCGGCTGAAGACATCCGCTGGTTCCTCCCAGTGGTCAGTGCCAGATGGCAGCGCCGCCGAAGCGGCACGGCCGACACGGTATCGGGACCTACCAGCCCGTGGCTGCCTTGGCGTGCTTCTCCAGGGCCGCCTGGGCGGCAGCCACATCGCCGTTTCCGAGGAAAGTCTGCAGGTCGGCCCATTCGCCCTGGTTCGGCGTACCGCCGAACGACGCCGGCGCCTGATCGGACATGTCGAAGCGGAAGTTGTCGCCCACCTCGACGATCTGCTTGGCAAGGCCGGCCGACGTCTCATCGGGGTAAGCGCTGGCAGCCAGGTTCTTGTTCGCCGACAGGAAACCGCTGCCGGGAGCAGAGACCAGCAGCTTGGCCGCTTCCGGGCTCGCCATGTACGCCAGGAACGGCTGGACGGCCGGGTTGGTGGTGAAGCCGACGGCGAAGTCGCCAGCCGCCTCGACCGCCGGCTTGGAACCGTTGACGGACGGGAACGGGAAGAACTTGGCGTCGGTGCCGACCTTCGCCGGCAGCTTGTCGCCGGTGATGGTGGTCGCCACAAAGCTCGCTTCGTACACCATGGCCGACTTTGCGTCCTTCTTGAAGACGTTATCCACCGATCCGGTGAACGGAACCTTCAGCGCGGCGGCGGGATCGCCGATCAGCGTTTTGTCGCCCCAGACCTGCTTGAGAGCGTTGAGCGCGGTGGCTACGGACGGGTCGGTCCACGGGATCTTGTGGTGCGTCAGCTGGTCGTACTTGTCCAGGCCGGCCGTTCGGAGGTACACGTTCTCGAACCAGTCGGTGAGCGTCCAGCCGTCGCCGCCGCCGACCGAGATCGGCACCGACACACCGGAATCACTGAGCGTCTTACCGTCCTTGATCAGGTCTTCCCAGGTCGTTGGCGGCGCGGAAATGCCGGCGTCGCTGAACGGCTTGGTGTTGTACCAGATCGTCGACTTGTTCGACGCGTCCACCGGGGTGCCGTACAACTTGCCGCCGACAGAGGCCAAGATGGCCCATTCGCTGGAGTAGTTCTGCATCACCGCCGCCTTGGTGGCGTCCGAAACCGGCTGTAGCTTGCCGGCGGTCCCGTACTGCGAGATGGCACCCGGCAAGGCGAGAATGGCGACGTCCGGCGGGGTACCGCCGTTGACCTTTGCCCCCAGCACGGTCGCCTCGTTACCACCGGCGGCCGGGGTATAGGTCCCCTTCGCTCCGGTCTTGTTGTCGAACGCGTCCAGGACCGCCTGGAACGCGGCCTGCTCACCACCGGTCCACTGACCGAGGATGGTGAAGGACTTTCCGGAAAGGTTCGGCATCGCACCCGAGCCACCGGACGTCATCGCGCCACCCGAGGTCATCGACCCGGCGGAAGCGCCGGAGGTCATCGAGCCGGCGGAAGCGCCGGAGGTCATCGAGCCCGCGGAAGCGCCGGAGGACATCGACCCGGCGGACCCGCCGGACGTCATCGAGCCAGCCGAACCGCCGGACGTCACCGAACCGCCGGACGTCACCGAACCGCTGGACGCCATCGTCCCAGCCGAACCACCGGACGAACCCCCGGCGCTGGTGGGGGGCGTGTTACTCGACGAGCATCCAGCCACCACTAGTCCCAGGGCGCCAACGACTGCAATGGTGGAGAGCGTTTTCTTGTGGTACACCACGGTCCTCCTTGTGAGTCCTTGTGAGTCCTTGTGAGTCCTTGTGAGTGTGCCTCCGTGATGGAGTCCTGCCTGCGTGTCTTGATCGACGGCTCGACCACTGAGTTGACAGCGGGCGACGCGGCAGCCGGTCGGGTGGCACAGTCGCGACCATACGTCGTCCGAAACCCACTCCGGTCACCGAATCCAATACAGCAACAGTTTCGTTGTATTCGGCTCCGTGGTACTCGGGCGGTACCCAGCGATGACGACAGTGGTGGGCTGCACCCGTTCCGTAGTCGGCGGCAGACCCGGAAACGGGGTGGTCGGCGGAATTGACGCCCTGCGCGGTGGGTGCCACGGTGGCCAGATGCGCTGGGAGCAACTGTTCGCCGATCTGGAGTCCCAGTTCGACGAACTGGCCGAGGCCCAGCTGCTGGCCGAACTCGCGGACCGGCAGCGGATCGAGTTCGGCGCCGTCGGGATGGTCGCCAGGCTGGCCGGAGCCCTCGGCTCACCGCTGCGGCTGCGGACCTCGGCCGGAACCGCCATCATCGGCGTGTTGCGGCGGCTGGGATCCGACTGGGCACTGATCGCCGAGGGCGCCGGCCGGGAGACCGTCGTCTCGCTGGCGGCCGTCAGCATCGTCGAGGGTTTGACCGGCGCCACCGGCCAGCCGCCGAGCGGGGTGGCCGGCAAGCTCACGCTGCGCAGCGCCTTGCGCGGCCTGGTCCGCGACCGCGCGCCGGTCGCGGTGACCGTTGTCGGCAGCCATGGTGGGACGGAGTCCGGCACCGGCACCGAGTTCACCGGCACCATCGACCGGATCGGCGCCGACTTCATGGAACTGGCGCTGCACGCCGCCTGGGAGCCGCGACGGGCCGGCAGCGTGCGACAGGTGGTGCTGGTGCCGCTGGCCGCCGTGGTGTTCGTCCGAGCTCAACCGCTCGGATGACGAACCCCAACCCGACTGCCGCCGCTGTGGTGTTGGTGATCACCGGGCCGGTCGGATCTGGCAAGTCCAGCGTTCTGGAGGCGGCGTCGAAGCTGTTGCAGCAGAATAACTTTCCGCACGCGGCGGTGGACATGGACTACCTCCGGGTCGGATTTCCGCGACCGCAGGACGATCCGTTCGGCGCGCGGGCCGGCTGGCGGAACCTCGGGCTGCTGTGGCCGGACCTGCTGGCCGACGGTGCGCGCTGTCTGCTGCTTGCCGATGTCGTCGAAGACAGGGTCGGCTACCTGGCCGACTGCGCCGCAGCGCTTCCCGGTGCGGTGGTGATGATCGTCAGGTTGGACGTGCCGATGCCGCTGGTGCTGCACCGGATCGAGGCGCGAGAAGGCCCAGATACCGTCGAGTGGTACCGGCAACGAGCGCCGCAGCTGCAGCGCATCATGGAACGCGGCCAGGTCGAGGACGAACTCATCGATGTGCAGACTCGCACCTCGGCCGAGGTAGCGGCAGAACTGTTGCAGCGCAGCACGATCGGCTGAGCATCAGCGGAACCTGGCCTGGCGTGCAGCACGGTCGGTCCGCCTTCCCACCGTGACGAAAAGAACGACCAGATTCGCAAGAGAGACCGCAGCGCAGATGCCGGAGCCCCAGCGAACGTTCCCGCGAATCAACAGCACCACACCCAGCCCCTTGGCCAGTAGCGCGATGGGATAAAAGATGCGTAGGCCCGCCGGCAGCCGTCGCCAGCCCTTTCGCCATCCGGTTGGTTCGGTCAGGGCTTCCTCCGAGGTTTGCGGGCCGCGCGAGTCAGCCGAACAATCGCCGGAACCATGCCGATGAGGGCCAGGATGTAGATCCAACCAGAGGTGTTCAACCGGTGGCCGGTCAGCAGACCCCAGAGTGCCCACACTGCCAACGCCGCCATCGGGACGAAAAGGACGAGCAGGCAGCCCAAGGCGACCCGGTTATTGGCACGCTTAGATTCTTCAGGCGTCTCGAGCGGCATCGTGCACTCAGTCCTGTTCAGCCGAGCGATCGGCCTGCGGCGCGATGGCTGCCGTTAGCTGCCGTGCGGCCAATCTGGTCACGTTCAGGTCGACACTGGAATCGTCGGCGAACGTCAACCGCTGCCGACTGCGCAGCCGTGTCGAACAATCAGCGGTGCGCACAATCCGCCCGTCGGGTGCGCTCCATCGAACCTCAGCGTGCTGGTGTGGTCCCGTCACACTCCAGCTTTGCTCCTGGGTGACGATCAACTGCCGGTCGGGACTCCCGAGGACCAACCAGCGCCGTTTGACAACGCGGACGGCGGTCGTCGGCTTCAGCAGGGCGTCGACAAATTTCGCGGCCTGGGAGCCGGCCGTGATCGGTCCGATGATGCTCGGCGCATAGAACCAGCGAATTGCCAGCTGACTGACCACGAACAGCACCAGCAGTACAGATCCCGAGGTGAAGCCCTCGCGCAGCGCCTCCCGCAGCGAGGCCACTACGGCCGCAGCGACCGACAGGACAACCAGCACTCCGATCCAGCGTGCGCGAGTGTGCTGTTGGGCGCCTGCCCTGACGGGATCGAGATCGGTGCCGGTCACCCGAATCGGCACCACTACATCGCAGGTCAGTTCCCTGAGCCGCAACTGATGGCGCACTTCGTCCTCGGACCATGGCGCGCCATCCTGCATGTCCACACAGTGCCACCGAACGGAGCCCGACAAACCCCGCGCTTCAGACGAACCGTGATTCCCTCATTGGCGGCCGTCAGGAATCCAGCTCGGCCAATGTCTCGGGCGCCTCGGCCAGCGCGGAATCTGCCCGCTGGTAGGCGCGTTCGATGTATTCCTCGAGCTTGGTCCGCTCGACTCGCCACTGGTTGCGGCCGCCGATCTGCAGCCCCTGCAGATCGCCCGACCTGACCAGGGCGTAGGTCTGGGACGCCGAAATGTTCAGCACGTCGGCGACATCGGCCAGGGTGAGGAACCGATCGTTGGTCATTGACAGCAGCCCTTCGTGGTCGCTCCGGTGTCGGCACGATCGGGTGATATCCGGGCGACCGGCCCGAAATGCCGCCGACTGCCAGCAGTGATTTGATGCGTTCCGACAGCACTCAGTATGCCTTGGTCCCGTTCGAGGCCGTTGGAGTTGTGCACAGGACTGCGAGCACAGTTGCATCAAGGCCTGGTCACAGGCAGGCTGCCGGGCAACCGTGATACTCCGATCGCGGGGATGGTACGTGGAGATGCTGGGGGCAGCTGTGGTGGCAACCTCGACGACCAGATCCGCCAGCGCGCCGGCAGTGCCAGCAGCGCCGACGCCGCGTCGATTGACCCGACCGCGCTGGCTCGATCCGCGCATCATCGTCGGGCTGTTGCTGGTGATCGCCGCGGTGGTCGTCGGTGCCAAGGTGATCGGCTCCAGCAAACAGACGACGCCGGTCTGGGCGGCTGCGCACGCCCTGGCTGCGGGCACCGTGCTGACGGCGAGCGACCTGGTACCGGTCGACGTCAACCTCGGCGGCTCGATCAACGGGTATCTGGATGCGGGCACCGTCGCTGCCGGGCAGGTGCTGAACAGGCAGATCGGCCTGGGTGAACTGGTGCCGGCCGGCGCGCTGGCAAAGTTCCCGTCCGGCACCAGATTCATCGCCATCAGCGTCGACGGTGAGGACATGCCGCCGGGAGTCGTCCACGGCTCGAAGATCGACCTGTACCTGTCCGTCGGCGGGCACTCCTCGTCCAGCGCCGGCGCGCGCACCGAGATCGCTGCCAAGCAGGTCACCGTGCAGTCGGTGACTGCCCCGGCGTCCGGGGGGTTGTCGGGTGCCAGCTCGAGCAAATACCAGTTGGCCCTGCTGATGGATGCCAAGGCCGCCGATGCGCTGATCCGCCAGTTGCCGACCGGCACGCCTGTGATCCTTCTCGACCCACCAGAGGGCAAGTGAGCAGCGCTGGAACGGCCCGGCCATGAGCACCGGGATCCTGACGGCCGGTTCCGGCCAACCGTGGGAGAACGAACTGGTGGCCGCCCTCGGTAAGCCGGGGGCATCGCTGGCTGTCATCCGTCGCTGCGTCGACGTCGCCGAACTGTTGTCGGTGGCCGGCACCGGCCAGGCTGCCGTGGTGCTGATCGCCGCGGATTTGCGGCGACTCAGCAGCGATGCGATCCAGCGGCTCACCTCGGCCGGAGTCGCGGTGGTCGGGGTGTACCCGGCGGCCGATCAGCGGGCAAAGCTCAGGCTGGAACGGATGGGGGTGCCGGCCGTCGTCGCCGACGATGCCGGAGCAGAGGCGCTGGCCGACGCTGCCAGGGCTGCCGTCCTGGAGCATTCCCTCGATGGGCCACGGCCGGCGCCGGGAGTGTCCGATCCGCGGTCGGCGCTGGCGGCCGGCAGCGAGCACCTCGATCCGTCGGATCCGTTCCCGCCCAACGGGTTAGACGCAGCCGAACCAGCGCGTCGACCGGGCCGGGTGATCGCCGTGTGGGGTCCGACGGGCGCGCCGGGCAGGACCACGGTGGCGCTGAACCTGGCCGCGGAAGCGGCGGAGACCGGAGCGCCGACGTTGCTGATCGATGCCGACACCTACGGCGGCGTCATCGCCAACGCCCTCGGCCTGCTGGACGAGTCACCCGGCCTGGCCGGCGCCTGCCGGCTGGCCGCCAACGGCCGGCTGGATTCCGGTCAACTGGCCGGGTTGTGCTGGCAGGTGGGTCCGATCAGGGTGCTCACCGGAATCGCCAGGGCCGACCGATGGCCGGAGGTGCGACCGTCGGCCATTCCCGCCGTGCTTGAGGTCGCCAGGGGTAGCGCGGCGGTGATCGTCATCGACTGCGGGTTCGCCGTTGAGGCGGACGAGGAGATCTCCTTCGACACCGCGGCCCCGCGCCGCAACGGCGCGACGCTGGCCATCCTGGAGGCGGCCGACCTGGTGCTGGCCGTCGGCGCCGCCGATCCACCCGGCACCGAGCGGCTGGTGCGCGGTCTGGCGGAGCTGACCGAATCGATACCGTCCGCCGACCCGCGGGTGGTGCTCAACCGGCAGCGGTCGACCGCGGCGTCGGCCGCCGAGGCGGCCGAGGCGATCGGCCGGTTCGCCGGTGTCGAGGTGACTGCGATCTTGCCGGAGGACAGGGACGCCACCGACAAGGCATGGCGCCGGGCGATGCCGTTGTCGCAGGTGGCGCCGGCCTCGCCGCTGCGGACCGCGATCCGCGAGTTGGCCCGTTCGCTGCTGCCGGTGCCCGCCGGTTCGGCGTAGTACTTCGCCAGCACGTCGGCGCCGGCTGGATGTGCCACCATGATTGGCATGGCTGATCGGCTGTCGGCAGCGGACACCGCGTTCCTGTACGCGCAGGACGCTGTGACGCCGATGCACGTCGGCGGGGTGGTGATCCTGGAACCGGCAGCCGGCCTGGACTACGACCGGATCGCCCGGCACATCGCCGAACGGCTTCCGCTGGTTCCCCGGTACCGGCAGAAGGTGCGCTTGGTACCGGCAAGGCTGGCCAGGCCGGTGTGGGTGGACGACGAAGATTTCGATCTGACCTATCACGTCCGACGATCCGCACTTCCCAAGCCCGGCAACGATTCTCAACTCGACGACCTGGTCGGACGGCTGATCTCCCGACCGTTGGACACCCATCGACCGTTGTGGGAGATGTACGTCGTCGAGGGCCTCACCGGCGGCCGGCTGGCGATCGTCAACAAGACCCACGAGGCCCTCGTCGACCGGCTGGGCGCGGTCGACCTGGCGGCAGCGATCCTGGACGTGGCCGCCGAGCCTGATCGGGACTGCGGCGATACCTGGATCCCGCATCCGGCGCCCTCCAACGCCGATCTGGTGATCGACGCGGTGACCGATCTGACGGCACGGCCGACAGAGGTGCTCGACGTGCTGCGCCTGGCTGCGGTCGACCTGACCTCGACGATCGGCAGGGTGAACGAGTTGGTCGGCGGGGTGGCCGGCATCGTTCGGCAGACGGTGTCGCCGGCACCGCGGTCGGCGCTCGGGGTAGCCAGCACCGGGCAGCGCCGGTTCGCCAGATTCGCCGCCGAACTCGACGATTTCCGGGCCATCAGGACGGCGCATGAGGGCACCGTCAACGACGTGGTGCTCACCGTGTTGGCCGGGGCGCTGCGCGCGTGGTTGCTCTCTCGCGGTGAACCGGTGACCGACGCCACCGGCATCAGGGCGCTGGTGCCGATGTCGGTGCGCAGCGGCGGCGAGTCCGCTCCGGTCACCTCGTATCTGGTGGACCTGCCGGTGGCGGAGCCGAACCCGGTGATGCGGCTGCATCAGGTGGTGTTCGCGACCAGAGCCCATGCCGAGTCGGGGCGTCAGGTGCGGGCAGATGCGCTGGTGGCGCTCGGGCGTTACACCCCGCCGACGCTGCATGCGCTCGGCGCCAGGGTGGGCTTCAGCCTGTCGAGGCGCTCGTACAACGTGCTGGTGACGAACGTTCCCGGCCCGCAGAGCCCGTTGTACGTCGCGGGTTCTCAGGTGCTGGCGATGTACCCGGTAGCGCCGCTGGTCAAGGGACACGCGTTGGCCGTCGCCTGCACCTCCTACCGCGGCAAGGTCTACTACGGGCTGACGGCCGACCGGATCGCGATGGCCGACGTCGAGGAGTTCGCCGCGTTGTTGGACGAGGCGGTGACGGAGCTGACGGATACCATCCCCGGCGAGCGACAGCACGTTCAGCAGACGCAGCAGACACCGAAGGCACATCGCCGAGCAACGAGAACAAAGGAACGTGAGTGAGGGTCTACCTACCCGGAACCATTGCGCTGCTGCGGGATTCGGTCGCTCGCGGACAGGTGCATCCGCCGTCAGGCATCGCTTTCGCGGTGACGCAGTCGCTGCAGTCGGAGTATCCGGACACCGACTCCGAGGAGCTGGAGTACCTGGCGATGACCGATGCGGCGCGGGCCAGCCTGCGGCTGCTCGCCGAATCCGGGGTGGCCGGCGAGGCCGGCAGCGACGGCGATCAGCCCGATGCGCCGGCGACCAGGGTGGTGATCGCGGCCGACGTGGCGACGGCGACCCCGTATCCGCGGGGGGACAGGGCGGCGGTGAAGATCGCCGGCGCCGTGCCGTGGGCCGATGTCGCCGCCGTGCACATGGACGGTGCCGATGTGGCCGAGGTGGTGCGGGCGGCGGTCGATGCGGTGGATGCCGCAGATCTCGGTGATCTCGACGCGGAGTTTGCTGTGGGTGAGGCCACCTCGCACGAGCTGGCGTGGTACGCGCCCGGCGAGGTGGCCTACCTGCTGGAAGAGCTCAGTTAACGAGCGGTTACTCGCCGGCGTCGAGCACGAATTCGAGCTCGAGGGTGATCTCGATCTTGTCCGCGACGACGACGTTACCGGCGCCAAAGCCCAGCTGGATGTCGACGCCGAACTCCGCGCGGCTGATCGAGGTGGTCGCCGAGAAACCGGCGCGCTCCTTGCCGTAGGCATCGGTGGTGGCGCCGAGGAACTCGGTGGCCAGCTCGACCGGCTTGCGGACGTCGTGCACGGTCAGATCGCCAACCAGGATGAAGTTCTCGCCGTCGAAGTCGCGGACGCCGGTCGAGGTGAACTCGATGGTGGGGTGCTGCTCCACGTGCAGGAAGTCGGCGGACTTGATGTGCTCGTTGCGCTGCTCGCTCTTGGTTTCCACCGAGGTGGCATCGATCACGGCGGTGACGGAGGCACCAGGGATTCCGTCCTCGCCGACGGTGAGGGTGGCGGAGGCCAACTCGAAGTTGCCGCGGACCTTGCCGACGGCCATATGCCGCACCTTGAACGACACGTCGGAGTGAACGGTGTCGGCGTTCCAGCTGCCGGCGGCAATGGTGTTGGTGGAGGTGGTCATAGGGTTCCTTCCCATCAATGGTCCCGGCGAAGCCAGCTGGATTCTCGGATGTACATGAACACTCAACTAACAAGGCTCCAGGATATTCCCTTGTACCCCCAAGTGCGAATCGGCGAGCTGAACGGGACAGGAATCGCCGGCCAACACCAGGTGCCCGTTGCCCGGTCGGGCCGGCGTTCGGCGCCGGGGCAGCACGGCGCCGAGCACCGCTGCGTCCACCGCGTCGGCCCCCAGCAACACCCCGGTGCGGAACGCCGCCGCTTCGGCGATCGGCCCGCGATGGCTACGGACGGCGACCTCGAGCCGACAGCCGAGCACCAGGTACTGACCGTCGCCTGCGACGCCGAGGAATCGGGTGAGCAGCTCGGCAGCGGGGTGCTCGGCCAGTGCGGCAGCGTCGTCGCCGAGCAACAGCAGCGGACCCGAGTGCCCGGCGAGGAACTCCAGCAGCAGCGCCGGCCCGTCCCGCAGATCGATATCCCGCACGCCGGGCAGCGCCGCCGTTCGCCGCAGCATCGTCCTGACCACCGGGATGCCGGCGACCGCGGCGC
>JALYVF010000194.1 GCA_030853385.1 Actinomycetota bacterium
ACACACCTCTGCTGCTTCGTACACTGCTCGGCATGGCTGACCCTGCCGGCGAGTCGGCGCCCCGGCTGGTTTTGCGGATTCCGGCCTATCAGCCGGCGGTCCTGATGCTGGTGCTATGCGCCGCCGCCGCGCTCAACATCTATGCCCACCCGTCGGCGATCGTCCGGATCGTCACGTTGGTGCTGGGCCTGTTCTGTGGCGGCCTGGCCGTCCCGGCGCTGCGCTTGCAACTGACCGCCGACCAGGACGGAATCTCCGTGCGGCGGCTGCTCGGCGAGGTCTGGTTGCCGTGGAGCGAACTGGCCGAACTCGAGATCGTGCCGGATGTCCGAGGTGCGGCAACCGTGCGTTTGAACCGCACTGACGGCACCTTCCTGGACGTGCCGCCGTCCCTGGTCCAACCCACCAAGCCGACCAGCAAACCCCGAGCGCTCGGGCAGTTGGAGCACCTGACCCGGCAGCTGCGAGCCCGCCGGCCGTCCGCTCGCTGAGTCGCCCGGCTGGCTTGCGTACTTAGGAATATGATCAGCAGCTATCGATGAGGTAACGGTTAGGTATCTACGTCGGCCAGGGGTATTCCCCCCGTGCGCGTTCAGTGCCATCGTCCTCATATCCCGTAAGCGCTGTCAGGCGCTTTCGCTGTCGGTTCTTGGAAGGACATGTTGATGCGTTCAAAGGTCGCCGTAACGGCGCTCTCGGTACTCGGTGCTGCTGTGCTCATCTCAGGATGTGGCTCGAGCAGCAAGAGTGGCGGGTCGTCCGGTGGAGACGCCCGGGGTCCGATCACTTTTGTGACCGGTAAAGACAACAGCGGCACCTTGCCGTTCATCGCAGACGCCTGGAACAAGGATCACCCGAACGAGAAGGTGACGGTCAAGCAGCAGTCCGACCAGGCCGACCAGCAGCTGTCCGATCTCGAACAGCACTTTCAGGCCAAAGACACTGGCTATGACGTAGTCACCACCGATGTGGTGTGGAGCGCTGAGTTCGCGGCCAAGGGTTGGATCGTCCCGCTCAAGGACAAGTACGCCCTGGACACCAGCTCGCTGCTGCCGGCCACTGTCAAGGCCGCCACCTACAACGGCACCCTCTTCGCGGCGCCGTATGCCTCTGACGGTGGGCTGCTCTACTACCGCAAGGACCTGGTGCCGACGCCGCCCACCACCTGGGACGCGATCATCTCCGACTGTGCGGGCAAGACCACCAGCGGCACGATCACCGGCCCGAAGCCGGCCTGCTACGCCGGCCAGTTCGCCAAGTACGAGGGCCTCACGGTGAACGCGGCCGAGGCGATCAACGCCGCCGGTGGCCAGATCGTCAAGGACGACGGCAAGTCGCCGGACGTCAACACGGCCGAGGCAGCCAAGGGCTTGGACTTCCTGGTCAACGGCTTCAAGCAGGGCTACATCCCGAAGGAAGCCCTCGGTTTCCAAGAGACCCAGAGCCTGAACGCGTTCGCTGCCGGCCAGCTGGTCTTCATGCGTAACTGGCCCTACGCCGACGCGATCCTGGCGGCCAAGGGTTCCAAGGTGATCGGCAAGTTCGGGGTCGCGCCGCTGCCCGGCCCGGACGGTCACGGCGCTTCCAGCCTCGGTGGTCACAGCCTGGCGATCAGCCAGTACTCCAAGTACAAGGCGACCGACTTCGACTTCCTGAAGTTCGTGGAATCCGACGCCGTCCAGCGCAACAACCTCACCCAGGGCACCTTGGCTCCGGTCGTGACCTCGCTGTACAGCGATCCCGCGCTGGTGACGAAGTTCCCGTACCTGCCGACGCTGCTCAAGAGCATCCAGACCGCGGTTCCGCGGCCGGTGACGCCGTTCTACCCGGCGGTGACCGAGGCCATCGAGACCAACGTCTACGCGGCATTGCAAGGCACGGTATCCACCCAGAGTGCGTTGTCGAGCTTGCAGTCGGCGATTCAATCCGCCACCGCAGGATGACGCTGAGGTAAAGAGACAGGCACCACCGATGACCGGCGAGATGTGATCGAGAACGTCCTCGATCACATCTCGCCGGTCTGTCGAACCCCGATCCCGCCGTGGTACGTCAGTAGCCTGAGGAGGCTCTATGACCGTCGCCGGACCCGCAGTGGAAGGCGCAGAAACCGCAGCACTGAAACCGCCGGAACCCAAGCGGAACAAGATCAAGACCGGTGAGGGCCGGCTGGCCTTCTGGCTGGTGGCGCCGACGGTAGTCCTGCTGGCGCTGATCGTGGGCTACCCGATCGTGAAGGCGATCTACCAATCCTTTCTGAGTGATCCGGGGCTGGACAAGTCCACCGGATTCTTCAGCAACGGCACCCACTGGGTCGGCCTGGACAATTACAAGCACTGGTTGCTGCAGCGCTGCCCGACCGCCGGTGGTGGTACCGGCAAGTGCCCGACCGGCACCCTGGGCGCGCAGTTCTGGGACTCCATTTTCGTGACGGTCTTCTTCACAGTGGTGACGGTCGCCATCGAGACCACCGTCGGCATGGTCTTCGCGCTGGTGATGCACCGCGCGTTCCGTGGGCGTTCGCTGGTACGGGCGGCCATCCTGATCCCGTGGGCGATCCCGACCGTGGTGACCGCGAAGCTCTGGCTGGTGGTCTTCGACCCGCAGGGCATCCTGAACAAACTGCTGGGTAGCCACTACCTGTGGACGTCCTCGCAATGGCCGGCCAGGTTCGCGATCATCATCGCCGACGTCTGGAAGACGACGCCCTTCATCGCGCTGCTGATCCTGGCGGGCCTGCAGGGAATCAGCGCCGACATCTACGAATCGGCAAGGATGGACGGGGCAAACGCCTGGCAGCGGTTCACCAAGATCACCCTGCCGCTGGTCAAGCCGGCGCTTGCGGTGGCGGTCATCTTCCGCACCCTGGACGTGCTGCGGATGTATGACCTGGTCTACATCCTCACCGGCGGCGCGAACGGCACCACCACCATCTCGGTGCTGGTCGTCAAGCAGCTGAACAGTGGCCTCAACTCGGCTTCGGCGCTGTCGACGGTCACCTTCGTCTTCATCTTCGCCATTGCCTTCGGCATGGTGCGACTGTTCAACGCCAACATAATCGGCGCCCAGGCGAAGGGAGCCAAGTAGATGACCGCCGCCGCGACCAGCATTCCCGGTGTCTCCTATGCCGCCGAGCAGACCGCGATCAAGAAGCCGTTCCGGTGGGGCCAGCTCGGCACCGGTGCGGTCATCACGCTGGTGATCCTGTGGTGCCTGGCGCCGTTCTACTGGATGCTGGTGCTGGCCTTCCGCGATCCGGCCTACACCTTCGACACCACGCCGTGGTTCACCCATCTCACCTTCAGCAATTTCAGGTACGCCTTCAACACCACGTTCAACCAGTTCGGCCGGTCACTGCTCAACAGCCTGCTGATTGGCGCGGTGGTCACCCTGGTGGCGATGACGGTCGGGGTGTTCGCCGGCTATGCGATGGCGAGATTGGCCTTTCGCGGTAAGAGCTTGGTGCTCGCGGCGATCCTGGGCGCCTCGATGTTCCCGGGCGTTGCGATCCTGACCCCGCTGTTCCAGCTGTTCACCAGCCTGGGCTGGCTTGGTACCTACCATGCGTTGATCCTGCCGCAGATCTCCTTCTCGCTGCCGCTGGCGGTCTACACGCTGACCAGCTTCTTCTCCGACATGCCCTGGGAGTTGGAACAGGCCGCCCGGGTGGACGGGGCAACGCCCGGCCAGGCATTCCGCTTGGTGATCTTCCCGCTGGCCGCGCCGGCACTGTTCACCACGGCCATCCTGGTGTTCCTGGCGTCCTGGAACGAGTACCTGCTGTCCAGCGTGCTGTCGGTAGGTAAGGCGAGCGTGGCACCGTCGACGGTGGCCATCGCCAACTTCACCGCCGGCCCGCACATCGTGCCGTACACCCAGACGATGGCCGCCGGCATCATCGTGACCATCCCGCTGGTGATCGTGGTGCTGCTGTTCCAGCGCCGGATCGTCAGCGGCCTGACCGCGGGCGGCGTCAAGGGCTGAGTTCTGACCAGTACTGGGCGAAAACCCCCGCCATCGGAGCGCTCCGGTGGCGGGGGTTTTCGGCCTATGGCGACGCCTCGATTCGGGTAGGCCAGGTCACAATCTAACTGCCCAAGCTGTGAATTGCCGCCTGATTGGACCGCTCGGACGCCCGAAAATGCGGCGATTTCACCTCTTCGCTACGGCCCCGGCGAGTTGTCCGCTGGCACACTGGGCTGCGGTGAAAAACCTGGTCGTAGCTCGATCCGGTTCGCGATCGAAGGGAAATCTTTCAGTGCATCGGGGTAAGTGTCTAGGCCTGTCCGCCGTCCTGGTAGCAGTGCTGGGTCTGACCGCCTGCTCGGGAGCGGCCAGCTCGCAGGCCGCCAAGACCGACAGCACCGGTCCGGTGACGTTCGCGGCCGCGGACCCCGGCGGTAGCACCGCGAAGCTGATTGCCCAGTGGAACGCTGGCCATCCGGACGAGCAGGTCAGCCTGCACCAGTTGCCCGCAGACCCTGACGCTCAGCACGCCGACCTGCTGCAGAACCTCGCGAAACCGGATTCCGGCTACGACCTGGTGGAGATGAAGACGTCCGACACCGCCGAATTCGCCGCCCAGGGCTGGCTGAGCCCGCTGACCGGGCGGTACGCGATCGACACCGCCGGGCTGGTGCCCGCTGCGGTGGCAGCCGGTAGCTACCAGAACGCCTTGTACGGAGCGCCGCTGGATGTCGATGCCGGACTGCTCTACTACCGCAGTGATCTGGTCCAGGCCGCGCCGGCCACCTGGGCGCAGCTTTCAGCAGCCTGCGCCACCGCAAAGCGATTGAGTATCGGCTGCTATGCGGGGCAGTTCGCCCGTGGCGACGATCTGGCGGCGAATACCGTGGAGGCGGTCGCCTCGGCTGGTGGCCAGCTGCTGCAGCCGGATGGCAAGGCCGTCGACGCGACCTCGCCAGCGGTCCGGAAAGGCCTGCAATTCCTTGTCGATTCCTACCGCAACGGGGTGATCCCGAAGGCGGCGATCACCTACCGCTCGGCGCAGAGCACTCAGGCGTTCAACTCGGGATCGTTGCTGTTCATGCGCAATTGGTCCAGCGCCTACTCGACAATCTCGACCTCGGCGATGAAGGCGAAGTTCAAGACAGCCGCACTACCCGGTGCCAGCGGGCCGGGCAAGCCGGCGTTGAGCGGGCACAGCCTCGGACTCAACGCGGCCAGTCAGCACAAGCGAACGGCCTTGGACTTCATCAAGTTTCTGGAATCGGGCGCGGTGCAGGCCGGCCGGTTGAAGGCCGCGAGTCTCGACCCGGTGACCACCGCGAGCTATGACGACAAGGCGCTGCGGGCGGCTTTTCCGGTGCTGGTCACCCTGCAGCAGAGCCTGCGGCAGGTCCAGGTTGGACCGGTCAGCGAGTACTACCCAGGTATCAGCGATGCAATCTCGGACAGCGGCTACGCGGCGATCAGCGGCACCACGTCGGTGCCGGCCGCGATCAGCCAGCTGCAGCAAGCAGTTTCGGCCGCCGCCCGGTAGCAGTTCAGGGCTGCAACTGAGTTCAGGGCTGCACCGTTCTCAGGGCTGCAACTGCAGGTCTGGATCCGCGGCCAGCCGTCGCAGCGCGGTGGCCGGCACCGCCATCCCGGCCGGCACCTGAGTGCTCACCGCCACGCTGCAGCCGTCCTCACCGGGTACCACCAGGACTATCTCGGCTGGGCCGAGCGGCGGAATCGGCGATTGCCAGGCGGCCAGCGGCGGCCCGTTCGGGATGCATTGGGCAACGATCGACAGGGTGAGCTTCGACGAGGTGCCCAGCACCAACGAGGCCCGGTAGGTGGCATCGGCAGTGGTATCGAAGACGGTCGCCGCTTGCAGTTGCCGGCTAATGCTGAAGTAGCGCTCCGCGGTCGGCAGCAGGGCAGCGCCCGGTTCGGACAGGTAGCTGCAGGTATCCGATAGCGGGCAGCCGGTCAGGTCGAGGGTGGCCGCGCCACCAGAGGACAGCACCTGCTTGGTGGTGATCACCCTTGTCCGATAGAGGTAAAGCCCACCGCTCAGCAGGACGGCCAGCAGCATCAGCACGGCCGCGCCGGCACACCAGCGCAGCGGCAGGCCAGGCCGGTGGGGTTGCCGATCATCGGCTCCGTCGGTCCAGCCGGTGATCGTGAAGTCGATGTCGGCGGCCCAGCCGTCCTGCTCGGGTTGCTCGGGGTTCATGGCGTGAGCTGAGCCTCCGGGTCCTGGGCAAGGCGGCGCAGCGCGGCGTCGTAGCGGTCGCCGCCAGTGAGGGCGTAGAGGAGCAGGTTCAGGCTGCAACCGGGTCGGCCCGCGGCCCGCACCTGCAGGGTGTGCGAGATGAGCACTGAATTGCCACTGAGGTCGGTACGACTGCGGTCGGCCAGGGCGTCGTCGCGGGCCGGGTCGTTCGCCGGCTGGCCGGGCAGCCGCTGGGCGTCCAGCCGCACGGTGACGCCATCGGCAACCTGGACCAGCAGGCTGACCCGGTAGGGCTGGCCGCTGGAGGAGTCCGCGACGCCGGCCGTGAAGGTCACGACGCTGCCAGGAAAGGCCCGACCGATCGCGGTCAGCAGCGCTGGCGGCGCGCTGGTACCGGCCCGGCAGCTGGCGCCGGTGGGGCAACCGGCCGCATCGACGTAGGGCGCGGTCGGCCCGGCGACCTCGACCAGCTGCCGGCGAGGCAGGCTGGCGCTGGCCTGGCCCACCAGCAGGACGGCGAACAGTCCCAGCAGCACGGCCAATACGGCCAGCGTTTTGCCGGCCGGCGAGGTCGATGCCCAGCTCGGCCGTCCGGGCCAGGACGAGGTCAGCCGCATCCGCCGATCATGCCCGAGCGGCCGGCTATCGGGGCCCAGGCCGCGGTGACGGCAATTCGGTAACGGCTTTGCTCGACCCCAGCCCGCCCGAGGCCGTGCACCTAATATCGGAATAGGCCGTATATGCCCGTAGTGGGCGCCCTCGTGAGCCGAAAGAGAGCCTCTAGTGACCAACCACCGCCGACCGGCGCATCGAACTCCCTCGCACCGGCGGCTCGTGGGGCTCGGCGGCTGCGCAGCGCTCGCCGCCACCTGCATCGTGGTCACCGCGATGCCGTCGACCGCCGCGACCACCTGCAGCACCGTCAGCGGGGCGGCAGCGGGCTCGGTGACCGCCGCCGGGATCACCCTGAGCCAGCAGCAGGCGACCAACGCGATGGCGGTGGTGGTCGCCGGCCGGCTCACCGGAATGTCGAACCGGGATGAGGCGATCGCGATCATGACCGGATATACCGAAAGCAGTATCCGGCGGCTGAGCAATCCCGCGGTGGCCGGTTCGAGCTCCTACCCCAACGACGGATCGGGTACCGACCACGATTCGGTCGGCGTCTTCCAACAGCGTCCGTCCTGGGGGCCAACCTCGGTCCTGATGGACGCGGCCGGCTCGGCGAACCTGTTCTACAACAGGCTGGCGACGGTGGCCAACCGCGACAGCCAGACGATGTGGGCCGACGCGCAGGCCGTCCAGGTCAGTGCCTATCCCGACGGCAGCAACTACGAGCCGTACGCCAATTTCGGTACCCAGCTCGTCGCGCAGTGGGCAGGCCAGAACCTGCCCGTCGTGGTCAATTGCGATGGCCACACCAGTACCGGCGGCACGAAGACGTTCAGCCCCGCGCTGGCCCGTTTCGGCGGCAATACCTGGACGTTCTACTCCACCAACATCGTCAACGGGACCGGCGTGACCGATCAGATGGTGACCTGGTCGGGCACCCTGGCCAGCGACGTGCCGCTGGTGGGGGATTGGAACGGTGACGGTGTCTACACCCCCGGCCTGGCCCGTTTCAGTGGCAGTACCTGGACGTTCTACCTCACCAACATCGTCAACGGGACCGGCGTGACCGATCAGATGGTGACCTGGTCGGGCACCCTGGCGAGTGACCGGCCGCTGGCGGGGGATTGGAACGGTGATGGCAAGGACAGTCCGGGGTTGGCGCGGTTGTCGGGCGGTACTCGGACCTATTACCTGACCAACATCGTGAATGGGACCGGGGTGACCGATCAGTTTGTGACCTGGTCCGGTGCGACGGCCAGTGACGTGCCGTTGGTCGGGCCCTGGACCTAGCGTCGGGCAACCGCGGGCGGGCCGGGAATTCGGGGCCGGCCCGGTGCGTTTGGAGCAGCGTGGCCACAACTGGCACACTGTCTGGTTGACGACCCGGCTCCGGTTCACGTCCAGCATCATCGGGCGACCCGGCGGCCATTATTGGCACCGTTTCGGTGCCCCAGAAGGGATCCACCGTGAAAGACGCCATTCACCCCGAGTATGTAGTCACCCAGGTGACCTGCTCGTGCGGCAACTCGTTCACCACCCGCAGCACCGCCAAGAACGGCTCGATGCACGCCGAAGTGTGCTCTGCCTGCCACCCGTTCTACACCGGCAAGCAGAAGATCATGGACGTCGGCGGCCGGGTCGACAAGTTCGAGAAGCGGTACGGCAAGCGCGAGCGCACCACCTCCGCCTAGCTACTCCGACGGCGCCCAGGGCGTGCCTTCATTGGCACTGCCCGGGGCGCCGTTTCCATGCCACCACGTCAGTCCCGGCCGCGGGTTCCAGCGGAGGATGCAGTTCGCAGTACCGCCCAAGCAGAGGATGAGCCATGAGTCACGAGGCAGACGGCAGTAGCACGCTGGCTCAACTGCTGGCCGAGTACGCCGAGACCGAGATCGCGCTGTCGGACCCGGCGGTGCATGCAGACCAGGCCACCGCCAAGCGGCTGGGCCGGCGCTTCGCCCAGCTCGCCCCGGTGGTCAATGCGGCCAAGGAACTCGAAGCCGCCCGCTCCGATGAGCAGGCCGCTCGCGAGCTGGGTGCCGAGGACCCGGCCTTCGCCGCTGAAGCCGCCGAGCTCGCGATCCAGATTCCGGCGCTGGAGGATCGGCTGCGCGAATTGCTGATCCCCAAGGATCCCAACGACATCAAGGACGTCCTGCTCGAGATCAAGGCCGGTGAGGGCGGCGAGGAGTCGGCGCTGTTCGCCGGTGACCTGCTGCGGATGTACCTGCGCTACGCCGAGCTGCAGGGTTGGCAGACCGAGGTGCTCGACGACGAGGAGACCGACCTGGGCGGCCACAAGTCGGTCACCGTGGCGGTCCGCTCGCGCAGCGTCGACAAGCCCGTCTGGAGCAGGCTGAAGTACGAGGGCGGCGTGCACCGGGTGCAGCGGGTCCCGGTGACCGAATCGCAGGGCCGGATCCACACCTCGGCGGCCGGCGTGCTGGTACTGCCCGAGGCCGAGGACGTCGAGGTCGAGATCGACATGAACGACCTGCGGATCGATGTCTACCGCTCGTCCGGACCGGGTGGCCAGAGCGTCAACACCACCGACTCGGCCGTCCGGATCACCCACCTCCCGACCGGCACCGTGGTGTCGATGCAGAACGAGAAGAGCCAGCTGCAGAACCGGGAAGCGGCCCTGCGGGTGTTGCGTGCCAGGTTGCTGGCGCATGCCCAGGAGGAAGCCCAGCAGGAGGCCTCCGACGCCCGCCGCTCGCAGGTCCGCACGGTGGACCGATCCGAGCGGATCCGTACCTACAACTTTGCCGAGAACCGGATCGCCGACCACCGGGTCAACTTCAAGGCCTACAACCTCGACCAGGTGCTCAACGGCGCGCTGGACGACGTGATCGACGCGTTGACCAGGGCGGATATCGAAGCCGCGCTGTCCGGCGAGTAGGCCGGTGTCGGTCACGACGCAGCTGCGGGTGGCAACCGCCGCGCTGGCGGCGGCCGGGGTAGCCAGCCCACGGGTGGATGCCGAACTGCTGCTGGCGCACCTGCTCGGCCGCGGCCGGGGCCAGCTGGTGCTCGCCGGCCCGCTGACCGAGGCCGAACTGGCCGGCTACGACGAGCTGGTCGCTCGCCGGGCCAGCGGCATTCCGCTGCAACACCTGACCGGAACCGCGCCGTTCCGCCGGCTGGAACTGGCTGTCGGACCCGGGGTGTTCATCCCGCGGCCGGAGACCGAACTGCTGCCCGAACTTGCCGCCGCCGAGCTGGCCGCGGCCGCCGTGGTACTCGATCTGGGCGCCGGGTCGGGGGCGATTGCGCTGTCTATCGCGCAGGAATATCCCTCGGCGCGGGTCATCGCGGTGGAGCGCTCGGACGCCGCGCTGGGTTGGCTGCGGCGCAACGCCGAGCAGCGGCGAGCCGCCGGCGATCGGGCCATCGAGATCGTCGCGGCCGACCTGGCCGACCCCGAGCTGCTGGCCGAACTAGCCGGCCAGGTGGACGTCCTGCTCAGCAATCCACCCTATGTTCCCGAGACAATCCGGGATGAGCTGACCACCGAGATCGGCCATGATCCGGCCGAGGCGGTGTACGCCGGCCCGGACGGGTTAGGGGCGATGCCGGGCTTGCTCGACACCGCAGCCAGGCTGCTGCGTCCCGGCGGCCTGCTGGTGATCGAGCACGATCCCAGCCACCAGCACACGCTGCCGCGGCTGATCTCGGCCCGGCCCGGCTGGACGAAGGTGACCGACCAGCTGGACCTGGCCGGCCGGCCACGCTTCGTCCGCGCCGTGCGGGCTTAGCCTTAGTTCAGCGACACGTTCGGCTCACCGAGCGAGTCCAAACCGTTGGCCGAGCGGTTGCAGGTGCCACTCCGGACCGCCCCGCTGTTGTAGGCCTGTCGCAGGCAACTGCGCAATGCCAGCTGGCCCCAGTAGTTCGGGTGCAGGGACTCCTGGACGTAGTACGGCCCGAACACCGTCGACACCGTCCTGATCTGCTCGATCCACTCGCTCTGGTCCACCGCACCGGCGCTGCGCCAGCTGGCCAGCGAGGTGTCGCTGAGCAGCTGCACGCCGGTCTCGCACAGCCGCCGGCCGTTGAACAGCGCCGAGACGTCCATGATCTTGACGTTCGGCAGCCCGGACTGGCTGGCGGCGTTGCGCACCGAGGCGTTGATGGTCGGCAGTGCGCTGCTGTTGGCCCAGTTGGCGTCGTTGTTCCAGAAGCCGCAGCCGCCGGTGCTCTGCCGGGTGAAGCCGGACTCGCTGTAGCGGATTCCCGAGCCGGCCGGCAGCGGGGACGGGTAGGTCTGCAGCAAGATCGAGTAGTCGGCGGTGGTGTAGCCGTCGTTGGCCAGCGCGGTGTTGACGTTGCGTAGCGCGCCGGCGATCTTGGCCGTCACCGCCGTGATGTTCGCGCTGGTGAAGTTGGCGGTCACCGAGGAGTCGTCGTTGCAGTAGTTCTTCCACCAGGTCGGCGAGGTCAGGAAGTCCTCCACGCAGGACTGGACGATCGAGCCGAAGTTGAAGTCGTTGCCGCCGATCGAGACCGCGACCAGGCTGACCCGGTGGGTGGCCGCGAAGTTCTGCAGCGCCAGCGCCTGGCCGAGGTGGCCGGCCCCGTCGTTGTAGAAGTCCAACCCCGGCTTGAAGTCACTGCCCGAGGAGTAGGGCGCGGTGGCGGTCTCGGCTCCCGAACACGCCAGGTTCGCGCCGCTGATGGTGCCGAAGCCGATCTCGGAGGACTTGGACCGGTGACAGCCCGGGATGGCCTCTGAGCTGCCGGCATCGTCGTAGGCGGTCGATCCCAGTGCATCGGTTTGGCTCGAGTCATCGGAGTTGCCGGCCCAGCGGCCCGCCTCACCGGAGATGTAGGAGTCACCCAGGCTGACCGCCCAGGCGTTGCCACCCGGGATGGTGGCCGGGGCCTTGGCGGCGCTGGCCGGTCCGGCCAGCGTGGTGAGCGCGGCGGCGACGGTCAGTGTGCCGGTGGCCAGCGCGATGGCGCGGACCCGCCACCGGGGGAGATGCGGGGAACTCAGCTTCGGCGACATTGCGGGACCTCTCGGGACGGTGCGGGGGCACCTTTCGGCAGGGTGGGTATGCGATGAAAACCTGCCGGATAAGCGGATTCTGACCGCAACACCGATGATCTTGGCACCGCGCGGGCGCGGAAGCTACCCCTCAGTAGGGTTTGGCCCCGGCGGAGCGCGCTCAGCCCGTGCGGCAAGATCTCTGAGCATGAGCGACATGCTGGACTGCAGCGATCTGGGTACCCGTCCGATGGCGATCGCGACCGCCGCCCGGGCCGTCAAGGCGGGCTCGGTGGTGGTGCTGCCGACCGACACGCTGTACGGCATCGGCGCCGATGCCTTCAACCCGAGCGCGGTGGCCAGCGTGCTCGCCGCCAAGGGCCGTGGCCGGGACCTGCCGGTACCGGTGCTGGTCGGATCGTGGTCCACCATCGACGGCCTGGTCAGCTGGGTGCCGGCGGTCATGCGCGATCTCATCGAGGCATTCTGGCCGGGTGGGCTGACCCTGGTGGTCGAGCACGCTCCGTCGCTGGCCTGGGATCTGGGCGATGCCCGCGGGACGGTCGCGATCCGGATGCCGCTGCACCCGATCGCGCTCGATCTGCTGGGCCAGACCGGCCCGATGGCGGTATCGAGTGCCAACATCAGCTCACAACCGGCCGCGGTGACCGCGCAGCAGGCCTACGAGCAGCTCGGCGAGTCGGTGTCGGTGTATCTCGACGGCGGCGAGGTGCCGGTGGGCCAGCCGTCCACCATCGTCGACCTGACCGGCGAGGTTCCGCTGCTGTTGCGCGAGGGAGCGGTCAGCCTGGCGGCGTTGCGCGAGGTGGTCGGGACGGTCGAGCAGCCGCCGTCGGCTAACCTGGGTCCGGCATGACCGACGAATCCGTTCGAGGAGTGCGAAGCCAGATGTCTGATCAGTACTGGGGTCCGGATTTCTCCGCGCTGGAGAAGGTCGATCCGGAGATCGCCGGGGTCGTGCTCGACGAACTGGAC
>JALYVF010000213.1 GCA_030853385.1 Actinomycetota bacterium
TGAAGTGCGGGCAACGGTGAATTCAGAGCTGCATGTCCAGCAACTTCAGGTCCTCCGGGGTGACCATCCGGGAGGCGACGGCATGTTCGACCAACCTGGCCCGCCTGTTGGTCGCCAGCTGGCCAGGTCCGCCGCGCAACCCACGAACGCCGCGTCGATCGAGCTTGTCGCAGACGTTGTCGAGTTTGCGATTGAACCTGGTCATTTCCCAGCCCAGGCGGGCGGCCGCCTCCTTGGAGGACGGCATCGCGCTGGTCCCGGTGCCGTCCCTGCGCAGCAGCGGCTCGGCCAGCGCCACGATCACCGCCCGCTGCGAGTCGGTGAGCAGCACCGGGCCGATGGTGGTCTCGCCGGAGGTGGCGCCGTCTGCCGGTGCGCTGACGTCGAAGGCCGGCTGGCTTCCGACCAGGGTGAGCTCGTAGGTGGTCGGTCCAGCGGTGAACAGCACGGTGGTGTTGGCAAAGACCAGTGGCAACCTGGCGCCGGGAGCAAGGAATGCCTGCACGGAACCGGCGCTGTCACTGACCGTCGCCGACAGCTGGGTGCCGGTGTTCGTCAGCCACCAGAGTCCGTCGTTCAACGAAATCTGCAGAAAATGCCGATGCAGATAGGGGTTGTCGTCGATCTGCAGGTCGCCGCCGCGGCCGATGGTGAACGGGGAGTCCTCGTTCAGCTGCGTCCACTCGCCGCAGAACTCAACGTGCATCGTCACCGCACCGGCCCCATTTCGTCACGTCCTACAACCATGTCCCCGGACCATGTCGCCGAACCATGTCGACACGATCCTGTCACTCCGGCGTGCACTTGTCGGCCGGATCGGACGGTTGCCCACTCTGGTTGATGACCCTGACCTGGATGCACGCCGAGGCTGCCGGGATGGTCACCGTGCTGGCGTCGGTGCTGCGCACCTTGCTGTCGTCGCCGGCCGCGGTGTCGGTGCGCCGCCACTGGAAGTACAGGCCGGCATCGGTATTCGGGTTGTGCCAGCTGAACACCGACTTGCCATCGACCACCTTCACCGTCAGGTCCTGCACAGCGCTCGGCGGCGGCGGCACGGCCGCCACATTGGAGTCGGTCGGCAGCCCCGTTCCGTGTTGGACGGGCTGAGGACCGGTGCCGGCTCCCCTGGTCGCGATCAGCACCGTCACCACTGCGGCCGCCACCACGAACAGTCCGCCGACGACCAGCAGTGGTGCCCGTGAGCGACGCCGGGGGCCGGCGGCGTCCGGCGGACCAGCAGCTGGGTAGCCGGCCGGCACGGTCTGGCGTGCCCGCTGGGAGCTCGGCGACTGCATGCTCCGCTGGTGCCCGGTCGGCAGCTGGTACCGCGGCATCACCATCGGTGGCGGGGCGGCAAGACCGCCCGGAATCGGTGCGGCAAAGCCTGTGGCCGGCAACGCTTCCGGCTCGATGACGGTGAGTGCCCTGATCCTGGTGGCCGGGGTATCGCCGAGTTCCTCTGCCGCTGTCGCCGGGCCGGAGTCCAGCAGGTCGATCGGTGTCGGCGCCAACCGCAGCTCGCCCTCGATCTGCTGCAGAGCCCGGCCGAAGTCCAGCGCGGTGGCGTACCTGGCAGCCCTGTTCTTGTCCATCGCCCTGGCCAGCGCCCTTTCCAGGCTGGCCGGCACATCGCTGCGGCCAAGGGGCGGCAACGGGGAGGTGCGGATCCGGCCGATCAGATCGGCGGACGAGTTCGAGCCGCCGGGCCGATCGAAGGGCGACCTGCGGGCCAGAACGGTGTAGAGGGTGGCCGCCAGCGAGTAGACGTCTGCCCTCTCGTCGCCACCCACCTGCTCGGCGAAGACCTCCGGCGCCGTCCACGGAATGCTCATCCCGATCGAGGCGCCGCCCATCGACTGGGCCTTGGCGCTGGTGCTCCGCACCGAGATGCCGAAGTCGGATAACACCGCGTGCCCGAAGTCGGTGGTCAGCACGTTCGCCGGTTTGATGTCGCGGTGCAGAATGCCGGCGCGATGCGCTGTCTCGACGGCGCCGGCCAGCCTGACGCCGACCCGCAGCACCGCTGGCACCCCGATCCGCTCTGCCCGGTATCTGGCGGACAAGTTCGGCCGCGAGCAGTACTCCATCACCAGGTACGGCCTGCCCTCCGTCGAGATGCCCGCCTGGTGGATGGTGACGATCGCCGGGTGGGTGGACAACGCCGCCATCAGGTTCGCCTCGGCATCGAACTGCTGCAGCAGTTCGCGGTCGGCCAGCCCCGGCACGAGCACCTTGACGGCCACCGACCGGCGCGGCAGCTGCTGGTCGTACAGGTAGACATCGGCGAAGCCGCCGGAGCCGAGCAACTTACTGACGGTGTATCCGGGTAGGTCCGGCGGCGGCGCCGGCGGCCGGCGGCTCATGTCGGCCGCTCGACTGGGAGCTCGACTGGGAGCTCGACAGCGAACGACACCCCGTCACCGAGGTCGACCGCCCATCCTGCCTCGACCACGACGGCCTGACCGGGGTGCAACATCTGCTCCGGCCGGCCAGGGGCCCGGATCACCGTGCCGTTGGTGGAGTTGAGATCCGCCACCACCAGATGCCAGTCCTCCGTGCGCACCTCGACGTGCGAGCGGGAGATGTCCTGCTGCGGGCTGGGGACCGTCACGAGCTGCGGCAGATCGCTGGACGACACCCTGGACGCCGACGGTGCCCTGCCGATCACCACTCGACGGCTGACGTCGACGAGGGGGCCGGTTGACAGCCGGATGCGACCGAGCAGCGGGCGCTGAGTGACCACCGGTTCGGCCGGCGGGATCGCGGCCCCGCAGACGCGGCAGCTGCCGGAGTGCGGTGCGTTGGCATGACCGTTGGGGCACAGCACCGCATACACCTGGCCCGGGCCCGGGCCGACTGCCGCAGCTGGCCGGGCCGCCGCGGGGTTCGACGTCTGGTCGTCGAGGGGCAGGTCGGTAGCCAGCTGGGTGTAGCCGTCATGGTCTCCCCGCGGCGCAGCACTCGCCGCCGGGGCCGACGAGCTGCCGTTGATCGGACGGATCGGCTGAATCGGCGGCAGGCTGGTCGGAACCGGCACGAACGGTGGCGGCGAGAACGGCGGCAGGCTGACCGACGGGAACGGGTTGTCCGCACTCAGCGAACCCTGCGGCGATTCCGCTGCCGGCGCCGGATCGTCCTCACCGGTCCAGCGAATGCTGTCCTCGCTCTGCTCGTCGGCGTCATCATCACCAGCATCGGAGCCAGGTTCGTCATCGATGTCCGGGACGTTCTGCGTGGCGTCGGGGTCGAAGGAGGCCGCGGCAGTGGGCGCCACCGGCGGCGGCAGCTTGCCAGGGACAGCAGCTGCCAGGGTGGCGGGCGCGGCGGGCAGTGGCGTCAAGGCCGCAGGCCGACCATCCTCTGGCAGAGAGTGAGCGCCCACCGATTCGGGGTTGCCCGCGGATTCTGCCGACTCAGCATCGTCGGCGACCACCTCGGCTGCCGCTGCATCGGCTGCCGCTGCATCGGCTGCCGCTGCGTCGGGCGCCGCCACCTCGGCGAGCTGCCAGCGGACAACGCCGGCGCGGACGACGCCGGCCGGCATCGGCAGTAGCTCGGCCGGCGCCGGCATCGGCTCCGCACATTGCAGGTACACCACAGCGGCACCGTCGATCAGCACCTCGGACCAGGTCAACAGATCGACGCCGGTCACCGACACTCGTTGCCCGGTAACGGTTTCCACCACCGCGGTGGCGTCGCCCTGGGCCAGTACCCGCACCCGGCAGCCAGCGGGTGCAGCGTCGACGGTTCCGTCGGCCGACTCGGCGGCATCGGTCGACTCGACGCTGTTGCTCGGCTCGACGCAGACGATCACTAGCGGGGTGTGCGAGCCGAGCACGCCGTCGGTGTAGACCTGTCCGATCACCGCAGCTGCGTCGGCGCCGCCGCGGACCGCCGGCCACCAGCGCATGGCATCGGACGACTCGCCGGCGAGCTGCACCACAGCGGTGTCCCCGGCCACCAGCCACCGGTCACCGGAGAGATACCCGACTGCGGTGCTCACTGGTGCTCCCCCCGAAATCCGTGCGGCACTGTTCTCTCCAGATCCTCGCGCAGCTCGCTCCGACTGGTGATCTCCTCCGCGGAGATCTCCGCGACGGTCAGCACATCGACCACCAACGCCGTCGCATTGTCCCGGCCGCCGGCCCGAACCGCAGCCGCAATCAGGGTGTCGGCCGCGCGCTGCGGGTCGATCTGGGCGGCCAGGATCGCCCCGACGTCGGCGTCACTGAGCTCCCCCGTCACCCCGTCGGTGCACAGCAGCAGCCGCTCACCCTGTCTGGCCGGCACCAGCCAGCAATCCGGCTCGCCATCGCCGACCAGGCCAACCGCCCTGGTGATCACGTTGCGCTGCGGGTGCCGGCGCATCTCGTCGCGCTCCAGCTCGCCGGCCTCCACCAGTTCCTGCACGTACGAGTGGTCGACGCTGATCTGCACGAGTTCGGAGTGAAAGGACCGGTACGCGCGGGAATCGCCGATGTTGAACGTCAGCCAGTACGGGGCGCCGTCAAGTTCGGTGATCGCCAGCCCGACAACGGTGGCGCCGCCGCCCGCCCCCGACCGGATTCGCCGGCCGGCCCTCCTGATGCAGCCGAGCACCCAATCGGCGCCGACGTCAGCGGCGAGGGCTGTATCGGGCGCGGTGTCGAACTCGTCGATGATGATGCCGGCGGCGATGTCGCCGGCCGCGTGCCCGCCCATCCCGTCGGAGACCACGAAAACTGGCGGCGACGCCAACAGCGCGTCCTCGTTCACCGTGCGGACGGGTCCGCAATCGGTGGCGCTGCCCCAGATCACCTGCACGGCATCCACCTGACCGTCCTTCGTTGCAGCCGACCGGGTGTCCCGCAACCCGGCGAGCGACGACCGTGACAACCGGTGTTCGGGGTCGCGGATCTCACCGTACCCAGCTCCTTGCGCCGGGCGGTACGGACTCTGCTGAACGACCAGAGACCAGCTGCCAACTTAAGACCAGCGCGAGCCGGCGGACGATGGGCAGTTCTCACCATGAGTGGAACCGCGGCTCACCCTGATTTGCGGCGGAAGGTCCTGGTGGCCTTGTGGTTCTCGGTGGCGCCGCCGACCTTGGCGTTGCCGTCGAGGTGACCGCCGTTGTTCTGGGCGGCGGCCTTCTTGCGCTCCAAGGCGGCAGCCATTCCCGACTTCGTCGCCTCGCTCACCGGCGAGTCGTCCGCAGCGGCAGCTGCAGAATCGGCTGGCGCTGATTCGGACTGTGAATTCGGACCGGACGTGGCCATCATGTTCTCCCTGGTCGGACCGGTGCTGCGGACCTGCATGTGTCAACGCTGCCGAGACCTGCTGGACCGGCTGCCGCTCCCCATCATGGCGCTCGACTGCGCGACATGCCACTCAGATGCGCCGGATCGCCGGAACACCAAACACCAAGAACCAACCGCGGGATGGCAGGCTGGCAGCATGAGCGGACCAAGCAGCACGCAGCCACGGGCCTTGCAGAACTTCATCGGCGGCGCGTTCGCCGAGGCAGCCGACGGGCAGACCATGCCGGTGGTCAATCCGTCCACCGGGGAGGCGTACGCCACGGCCCCGGTTTCCGGCCAGCAGGACCTGGACGCCGCCTATGCGGCCGCCGGCACGGCGTTCGACACCTGGGGCAGCGCGACGCCCGCCGAGCGGCAGTTGGCGCTGCTCAAGATCGCCGATGCCCTCGAGTCGCGCGCCGACGAGTTCGTGGCGGTGGAAAGTGAGAACACCGGAAAGCCATTGGCGCTGACCGCCTCGGAGGAGCTGCCACCGGCCGTCGACCAGCTGCGGTTCTTCGCCGGCGCCGCCAGGGTGCTGGAGGGCAGGGCGTCGGCCGAGTACATGTCCGGGTTCACCTCCTGGGTCCGCCGGGAGCCGATCGGGGTGATCGGGCAGGTGACGCCGTGGAACTACCCGCTGATGATGGCCATCTGGAAGCTTGCGCCCGCGTTGGCGGCCGGAAACACCGTGGTGCTCAAGCCATCGGATACCACGCCTGCCAGCGCCCTGCTGTTGGCCGAGCTGGCGGCTGAGTTCCTGCCCACCGGCGTGCTGAACGTCGTCGCCGGCGACCGCTCGACCGGCGCCGCGCTGGTTTCGCACCCGCGGGCCCAGATGGTGGCCATCACCGGCTCGGTGCGGGCCGGTATGCAGGTCGCGGCGGCCGCCGCGAAGGACGTCAAACGGGTGCATCTGGAACTCGGCGGTAAGGCGCCGGTGCTGGTCTTCGACGACGCCGACATCTCCGCGGCGGCCGAGGCCATCGCCGTCGCCGGCTATTTCAACGCCGGTCAGGACTGCACGGCGGCCACCAGGGTGCTGGTGTCCCCCGGCGTGCACGACGAGTTCGTGGCCGCCCTCGCCGAGCAGGCCAACGGCACCGTGACCGGGCCGCCCGGCAACACCGACGCGCTGTACGGGCCGCTGAACAATCCCGGCCAGCTGGAGCGGGTGTCCGGCTTCATCGACCGGCTACCGGACCACGCAGCCGTCAACGCCGGCGGCGCGGCGATCAGCGGGCCCGGCTACTTCTACTCCCCCACCGTGCTGTCCGAGCTGAAGCCGGACGACGAGGCGGTGAACGAGGAGATCTTCGGACCGGTGATCACCGTCCAGCGGCTGGCCGCCGACGACACCGAGGCAAACGCCATCGCGCTGGCCAACGGCACGCCGTACGGACTGGCGTCGTCGGTCTGGACCACCGACCACGCGCGGGCACTGCGGGTGTCCAATGCGCTGAACTTCGGCTGCGTCTGGATCAACACCCATATCCCGCTGGTCGCCGAGATGCCGCACGGTGGGTTCGGTCATTCCGGGTACGGCAAGGATCTGTCGATGTACTCGCTGGAGGACTACACCAGGGTTAAGCACGTGATGAGCGCGCTCTAGCTCACTGCTATCGCTGAGGGGGTGCGGGAAACCGGTGCACCCGAGACTCCCAGGGCCGCAACACCTCTGACGGTGCTCCGGCGTCGGCGCAGTTGGCCAGCACTAGCTCGGCGGCCGGCCGGCCAGCGCTGGTCCACCACGGCGGGTCGGCCGTCGGCGGCGGCCGGTCCCGATCGTCGGTTGCCGGCATGTCGCGATTTCCTTCCAACGGCTCTCGGGCGCTGCCCGAGATCTCCCAGCGAGTCCAGCATTCGCGCCGCCGACCCGGCATCAACGTCACCCCCAGTCAAGGACCGATCCGGATCGACAGCCGCACCGGATACCCTCGGGTTCGCTTCTGCGTCATCCCCCACTTGGAAGGACCCGATCTGTGGCCGCCGACATCGTTCCCATCTCGCTCGGCTTGACCGAGGGCAACGGCCTCACCCTGTGGGCACCGCGGTGGATCGAGGATGGTGAGGAATGGGAGGCCTTCCTCGGCCACGAGGACGACCTGTACGTCTTTCCGACCGCCGCTCACGTCGCCGCGTTCATCCGCGGGACCGACGAACACGACCTGTCCGACCACCCTGATTGGTCGACGGTGCGGAAGGCGCTGGCCGACGAGCTGGTGCCGGACGAGGACCACCGGTTCGACATCGTCGGCGTTCCCGACCTGGTCGCCGAGCCTGCCGATGTCTGGACGATCGCCGAGCTTGCCGACACGGTGGCGATCTTGCGGTCCATCGCCGAGGTGTGCGGGCTGGATGCCATCGAAGAGGTGCTCAACGCCTCCGACGGGTTCACCCTGCTCGGGCACGGGCCGGCGGCCTTCACCGGGCGGCAGGGCGAGAAGCTATGGGACGAGATCGGCGCCGTCGTCGCCGAGCAGTGGGACAAGATCGTCGATGCGATCGACGGCATCGTGAATACGCCCGACGTCGACGCCGGCGAGCTGGCGACCGCCGAGGCCGAGCTGGCCGCCGTGTCCGCGACGCTGGCAGTCGACTCCGAGGACGAAGAAGAAGCCGAGGAACGCGACCCCGATCTCGAATTCTGGGACAACGCGGGCATCGACCCGGTAGAGATCACCGTCGGTGGGCGGACCGGTTGGACGCTGCGCTGGTACCTGGACGATCAGGCGGTGTTCCTGGCGGCCGCCGGGCGGGTGCTGATCTTCTCCTCGCCCGCCGGGTTGGAGACCTATCTCACGGACGCATCGGTGAGCAACACGTTGACCAAGCTCGGCACTTCGGCCGACATCCGCACCGCGGTGGCGCACGGCGAGGCCGCAGTGCTGGCCGGCCCGGAGAACGTCTACCGGATGGACGGCGTCGGCGAAGGCCTGGTGGCCGGCCCTGGTTCGGTGGATGCCAGGGAACTCGAGCTGGCGGTGGAACTGCTGCGCGATGCGGCGCAGGCCCGCGGCGACGAGGACACCATCGACGCGCTCGGATCGTCGGCGCCGCTGGGTTATCTGGTCTCGGCGATCGTCCGGCCCAGCCCCGACCGGATGCCGCCGTCACCCCCGTTCGCCGATGAGGCAGCGGCGTTCGCGGTGCTCACCGAGCAGTTCAGCGGAACGCTGGACTGGGATGCGCACGACAAGGACGACGCGTTCATCGCTGACGACGCCGACACCGACGACGATGGTGAGACCGAGGCTGACACCGCCCAGGCCACCGACGACAGCACCCCGTCCGCCGACGACACCGACACCGACAAGACCGCCGACGACAAGAACTGATCGACGGGCCGGCGGTCAGCTCAGTCTGCGAGCAGGGCGGCGTAGCCGGGCTTGATGACGTCGTTGATCAGCGCCAGCCGCTGATCGAACGGCAAGAAGGCCGACTTCATCGCGTTGATGGTGAACCAGCGCACTCGATCCCAGTCGTAGCCGAAAGCCTTTACCAGGCCGGTCATCTCGCTGGTCATGGTGCAGCCGGACATCAACCGGTTGTCGGTGTTAACGGTGACCCTGAACCCCAGTTCGGTGAGCAGCCCGATGGGATGTTGGGCGATGGACTTCGCCGCGCCGGTCTGCACGTTCGAGGTCGGCGCCAGCTCGAGTGGGATGCGCTTGTCGCGGACGTACTGGGACAGCAATCCCAGGGTCGGGCCGCTGTCGTCCGTTGTCAGATTGCTGTCAATGTCGTCGACGATGCGCACCCCGTGGCCGAGCCGATCGGCGCCGCACCACTGGATGGCTTCCCAGATCGACGGCAGTCCGAAGCCCTCGCCGGCATGGATGGTGAAGTGGGCGTTCTCTCTGCGCAGATATTCGAACGCATCCAGATGGCGGCTGGGCGGGAAGCCGGCCTCGGCGCCGGCGATGTCGAACCCGGCGACCTCACGATCGCGGAAAGCCACTGCCAGCTCGGCGATCTCACGCGATCGCGCCGCATGCCGCATGGCGGTCAGCAGTGCTCGGACCCTGATCGTTGTGCCCGTCTGCGCCGCGCTGGCGCTGCCTTCGGCGAAGCCGTCCAGCACGGCCCTCACCACCTCGTCCAGCGGTAATCCGCGAGTCGTGTGCAGTTCCGGCGCGAACCGCACCTCGGCGTAGACGACACCGTCGGCGGCCAGGTCCTCGGCGCATTCGGCGGCGGTGCGGACCAACGCTTCCCTGGTCTGCATCACCCCGACGGTGTGCGCGAACGTCTCCAGGTAGCGCTCCAGCGAGCCGGAATCCGCCGACTCGACGAACCAGCGGCCCAGCTCGGCCGGGTCGGTGGTCGGCAGCGCGTCGTAGTCGGTTTCTTTCGCCAATTCGATGACGGTGGCCGGCCGGAGGCCACCGTCGAGATGATCGTGGAGAAGCACCTTCGGGACGCTGCGGATGGTGTCTGCGGTGAGTTCGGCGGCCATCCGCTGACGGTACTGGACATGGCGGATGGTGTCCGACGGCAGAATCGGCATACCCTGAAACGCGGCGGGCGACGTGGTCGGGGAACAACTGGGCACACTTGCGTGTTGTGGAAAGTACCGCTAACGTCAGCGTCGTCAACATCTTGTGGCTGCAGGTAGACCGAGGTCCCTCCCACAGAACCCGCTAGCTTCGTTAGTTTCGAGGCTCCAGCGCTACCTCCGTTTCCCGGTAGCAACCGATCATTGCCGCATCCCGGCGGCCTCCATCCACCGCCCGGACCGCGCTTTCGCGGCGACTTGCCGCACCCACACTCACCCCTTCAGGAGAAACACCATGCAGGACAACACTATCCACCCACCGGACACCACGTTTGCGGATGGTCGGTCGACGTCAGTCACCGGCATCCTCGACATCAGCAAAGACCAAGCCTGGCTGCACGTCGACGGCTATCTGGCCGGCCCGCGGGACGCCCAGCTGTCACAACGGCTGGTCCGCGACCACCGACTGCGCCGCGGCGACACCGTCACCGGCACACTCGGCCCCCAACGCGACGGCGCCACACTCGCGGCACTGGTACGGGTCGACAGCGTGAACGGGCTGCCACCCGACCATGCGAAGTCGCGACCGAACTTCGCCGACCTGATTCCCCTCTATCCACAGGAACGGCTACGGCTGGAGACCGAATCACACGAGATGACTACGCGCATCACCGATCTGGTGATGCCGATCGGGAAAGGCCAGCGCGCCCTGGTGGTCGCACCACCCAAAGCCGGCAAAACCTCTGTGCTGCAGTCCATTGCGCACGGCATCGCCAAGAACCATCCCGAATGCCAGTTGATGCTGGTACTGGTCGGCGAACGCCCGGAAGAGGTCACCGACCTGTCCCGAACCGTCCACGCCGACATCGCCGCCGCCACCTTCGACCAACCGCCCCGCGAACACATCGCGGTCGCCGAATTGGCCATCGAACACGCCAAACGCCTCGTCGAAATGGGCCGCGACGTCGTGGTCCTGCTCGACTCGCTGACCCGGCTCGCCCGCGCCTACAACCTGGCGTCCACCGGCTCCGGCCGCATCCTCTCCGGCGGCGTCGACGCCGCGGCGCTTGCACCACCGAAGAAATTCCTCGGCGCCGCCCGCAATATCGAGAACGGCGGCTCACTCACCATCATCGCCACCACCCTGGTCGAGACCGGCTCGCTCGCAGACACCGTGATCTTCGAGGAATACAAGGGCACCGGTAACGCGGAACTGAAGCTCGACCGACATCTCGCCAACCGCCGCCTGTTCCCGGCGGTCGACATCGACCGTTCCAGCACCCGCAAAGAAGATCTGCTGTTGGCGCCCGACGAGCTCACCGCCACCCGGTCGCTGCGAAAAGGCCTGGCGGGACGAGACACTCAGCAGTCGCTCGAACTGCTGCTGACCGGCCTCGCCCGGACCGAAACCAACGCAGAGTTCCTGACCCAGATCCGCACCGCAGGGAACTGACGCCCGCGGTTGCGCCGCGGTCAGGCGCAACTCGGGTCAGCCCCGGACGGTGTCCAGCACGATGCCGCGCGGCTGTGACTGCGGTGCTCCGCCGATCCGGACGGCTCCGTCCAACGCGGCCAGGGCGTCGGCGAAGCGCTCGGAGGTGTCGGTGTGCAACTCGAAGAGCACATCGCCCTTGCGGACGGTGTCGCCCGGCTTGGCGTGGCACAGGATGCCGGCGGCGTACTGGACAGCGTCTTCCTTACGGGCCCGGCCGGCGCCGAGTCGCCAGGCGGCGGTGCCGACCTTGAGCGCGTCCATCTCGGTGATCACCCCGGACTCGTCGGAGGGCACCGTCTTGGTGTGCCGCGGGATCGGCAGCGGCGCGTCCGGGTCGCCGCCCTGCGCCGCCACCAGCTGCTTCCAGCTGTCCATCGCCTTGCCGGACTTCAGCACCTGGGCGGGGTCGACATCGAGCCCGGCCAGCGTCACCATCTCGGTGGCCAGCGCCAGGGTCAGCTCGACCACGTCGGCCGGTCCGCCGCCGGCCAGCACCTCGATGGACTCGGCCACCTCGACGGCATTGCCGACGGCCCTGCCCAGCGGCACCGACATGTCAGTGAGCAGCGCGGACGTCGAAACACCGTGCGCCGCACCGAGTTCCACCATGGTGACGGCAAGCCGACGGGCGGTCTCCAGGTCCTTCATGAAAGCCCCGGAGCCAACCTTGACGTCCAGTACCAACGCGTCGGTGCCCTCGGCGATCTTCTTGCTCATGATCGAGGCGGAGATCATCGGGATCGATTCGACGGTCGATGTCACGTCGCGGAGCGCGTACAGCTTGCGGTCGGCCGGCGCCAGATCGGCGGAGGCCGCGCAGATCACCGCGCCGACGTCGGCCAGCTGCGCCGTCATCTGCGCCGGTGAGAGGGTCGCCCGCCAGCCGGGGATGGATTCCATCTTGTCCAGGGTGCCGCCGGTGTGGCCGAGTCCGCGGCCCGACAGCTGCGGCACTGCAGCTCCACAGGCCGCCACCAGCGGGGCCAGCGGCAAGGAGATCTTGTCGCCGACTCCGCCGGTGGAATGCTTGTCGACCGTTGGCCGGCCAACGCCTTTCAGGTCCATCCTGATGCCGGAGTCGATCATCGCCTGGGTCCAGCGGGCAATCTCCTGCGGCGCCATGCCGTTGAGGAAGATGGCCATCAGCAGCGCCGACATCTGTTCCTCGGCGACCTGTCCGCGTGTGTACGCGGCCACCACCCAGTCGATCGCCCCGTCGGACAGGGCGGCGGAATCCCGCTTGGCCCTGATCACATCTACCGCAGCGAACTGTTCCACCATCGGATTACTCCCCTCGGGGCAGGTGCTCGGGGCCGAAGGCAGCGGGCAGCACCCAGGTCATGTCGTGCGGGCCGTCGGGGGTGTCGACGATCAGGTCCGGCCCGCCGAACTCGTAGATCACCTGTCGGCAGCGGCCGCACGGCATCAGCAGCTCGCCGGTCCCCGACCGGCAGGCAAGCGCCACCAGCCGGCCGCCGCCGGTCAGCCGCAGCTGGCCGGCCAGCACCACTTCGGCGCACACCGCCAGCCCATAGGAAGCATTCTCCACATTGCAGCCGGTGATCATCCTGACGTCGCCGTCACTCGCGCCGTCGTGGCCGACCACCAGCGCGGCCGCTCCCACCTGCAGCCCGGAGTAGGGGCAATACGCCGATCCGGCGACCTCGATCGCCTTCGCGCGCAACGCTTCCCAGTTGAGGTCCTGCTGCGGTGTCGTCATCGAAGTCATCCTGTCAGGTACGGCTGGCCATCGGCGGCCGGCGCTCGTACCCGACCGCCGGATCCGGCCACCACGAACAGGGTGACGACATACGGCAG
>JALYVF010000227.1 GCA_030853385.1 Actinomycetota bacterium
GTGCGCCGGTCGCTGCCGCGCCGCGTGGCCAGCCGGCCGAGCCAGACCAGTAGCGGGGTGGCGACCAGCCAGGTCAGGACGCCGGCGGCCAGCACCATCACCAGGCCGTTGCGCGCGGTCCGGCCGGCCACCCGCACCGTCTCGGGGCTGGCAGCGCTGTATTCGACGACGAATTGTTGGCCGACCTGCAGCAGCCCCGGGTACAGCACCCCGCCCGTCGGCCGGATGGTGCGGCCCTGCTCATCGACGAACTCGATCCCGGTGCGCAACGCGGACACCGTGAGTACGGTGCCGGTCGTCCGCACCGGGTCGGCATCTATACGAGCGTCGTCGACGAACATCGCGATCGTCAGCATCACCAGCATCAGGGTGATGGCCCCGGCGACGGCAGCAACCCCACGCCACCACCAGCGCCGGGCGCGCGGGGTGCGTGCAGGGCTCACCGGGCGAGTCTAGGAGGCCGATACCTGCGACGGAGAGCGGCGAGGCCACGGGTGGTCACCATCGGCGCCAAGGGCAGCTAGCCTCGGCAGGTGTGACGGCCTACTCCCCAGCGACTCCCGTCGGCGCGCCTCCGGCCACCGCTGCCACCAGGGAAATCGATCCGATTGTCGGATCGCTGCTGTCCTGCATCCCCGACCCGACCGGCGCGCTGGCATTCGTCAGCGGCGGTGACGGACTCGTCGGCTGGGGCGAGTACGCAAGTCTCCGCGTGCGCGGCGACGACTCTGCCACCACTATCGGCCACTGGTTCACCGGGGTGCTGGCCGGTCTGCAGATCGACGACCCGTCCGGTGGCAGTGGTCCGGTGACTTTCGTCTCACTGGGATTCGATGCGACCGACGAATCGGTCGCCGTGGTGCCTCGGGTACTGCTCAGTCGGCGGAACGGAAGGTCGCTGTGCACCGTGATCGGCGACCCCGAGCACCGACCCGTCACCCCACTGCACTCCCCCGGCACCATCCGCTACTCGGACGCGACGATGTCGGTCGCCGGCTACATCTCCGCGGTAGCGGCGGCGACCGGGCGGATCAGGGCGGGCAAACTGGCCAAGGTGGTGCTGTCGCACGATCTGACGGCCACCACCGAGCATGAGGTCGACGAACGATTCCTACTCGATGCGCTTGCCGCCCGCTACCCGTCCTGCTGGACCTATGCGGTGGCCGGTCTGATCGGCGCCAGCCCGGAAATGTTGATGCACCGCAAGGGATCCGCGATCCTGTCGCGAGTGCTGGCCGGAACAGGCTGGGCCGAGCACGACACCGATGAGGTGTCGGCTGATCTGCTGGCCAGCAGCAAGAACCAGGATGAGCATCGGTACGCGGCCGAGACGGTGGCCGCCACGCTGAAACCGTTGTGCTCGACGCTGGAGGTGCCATCCGCACCCAGCCCGCTGGTGCTGGCGAACCTGACGCACCTGTGCACCGACATCACCGGTGTGCTCGCCGAACCGGCACCGACAGCGCTGGATCTTGCCGGACTGCTGCATCCCACTCCAGCCGTCGGCGGAACCCCCACAGCCGTTGCTATGCAAACGATCCGGGATCTCGAGTCTTCACCAAGGGGGCGCTATGCCGGCCCGACAGGCTGGCTGGACGCCCGCGGTGACGGCGAGTTCGCGCTGGCCCTGCGCTGCGCCGAGATACGCGACAAGACGGTCCGGATGAGGGCAGGCGGCGGCATCGTTGCCGGCTCGGACCCGCAGACGGAGGCGCGTGAGGCGCAGGTCAAGATGATCCCGATCCGGGATGCCCTGGAGTCCCAGTCCGGTTGGCCGCCAGCGCGGCGCTGTTAACAGGCGCCGCTGCCGCAGCGCTGCCAGAGTGGCCGGCGTCAGAGGGCAACCAGCACGGCCGATGCCGTGTGCTGCAACCACTCTCGCAGGTCGGTGCGGCTGGCCGGCACCTCGATCACCCTGATCCCGAGCGGGTCGGCGAGTTCACCTCGCAGCTGGTCGGGATCGGTGACGAGGACGTGTTCGACACCGAGCGCCTCCACCATCGGCGCCAGCTGCACGCCGTGCGGGGTGCCGAAAACGCGTTCGAAAGCGCCCGAATGGCGCTGCTCTCCCGGCTCGAGTGAGCTGAAGATGGCACCGCCGTCGTTGTTGGCGACCACGATCGTCAGGTCGGGCCGCGGTTCGTGCGGGCCGATCAGCAGTCCGTTGAGGTCGTGCAGAAAGGTCAGATCGCCCATCAGCGCAATGGCGGGGCCGACGACGGCCAGCGCGACGCCGACCGCCGTCGAGTTGGTGCCGTCGATGCCGGCGACGCCGCGATTGGCTGCCACCGTCACGCCGTCTCTGGCGAGCGCGAATCGGCCGACATCCCTTGGCAGCTGGGACGATCCGAGGATCAGGATGCTGCCGGCGGCCATCCCGGCGACCACCTCGTTGGCCAGCCGCGGGCTCATCGCGAGGTCGGTGTCGGCGAGCCGCCTGGCAATCGCGGCGGCGGCGGCCTTGTTCGCGTCCTGCCAGGCCGCCCGGAAAGCCGACTCTGCCGGTTCCCGGATCGCGGCGAGCGCGGGTGAGGTGGTGTGTGCCCGGCCGGTGGGATCGGCGATCGGGCCCGTCGGTCCGACCACGTCGACACGATCAACGGTCTGCAGCAATCGGCTGACCGCTCTGAACAGCGTCGGCCGACCAAGGACGACCACCCGGTCCGGCGTCGCGGTGTCGGCGAAACCGGCCTCCAGCAAAGGGATTCCGGCGTCCAGCACGAACTGCCCGGCAGCGCCGGCGGCCTCGCTGATCACCGGATGGCCGGCCGCGGCGATGCGTCCGGCTGCCGGATGGATCAGGTCGGCGACGAACAGCACCCGCTCACCTGGCGCGGGTGCATCGACCGGGGTCGCCGTGTTCGCCTGCTGCGGTTCCTGTTCCCTGCTGGAAACGTTGCGCGGCAGGGTGTCCGACGGATCCTCGTCCGCCGGCAGCAAGGGTTCGGCCATCGGCAGGTTGAGCTGCACGGGTCCTGGAACGGCGCCGTCGGCGGCGGCCAGTGCTTGTCGGACTGCGGTCCGCCACTGAGGTTCCTGGTTGGGCCGATCGTCGGGAGTGTCGATCTCGGTGAACAGTCGAAGGGCGGGGGTAAAGACCTGCTGCTGGTCGATCACCTGGTTGGCGCCGATGTCCCGCAGCGCCGGTGGGCGGTCGGCGGTCAGCACGATCATCGGCACCCCGCCGTGGTGCGCCTCGAGAACGGCAGGGTGCAGGTTGGCCACCGCAGTTCCGGAGGTAGTGACCACTACGGCCGGCCGGCCTGATCCGCGCGCCAACCCGACTGCCAGGAAGCCGGCCGTGCGCTCGTCGATCCGGACGTGCAGCCGGATCCGCTGGGTGCCGTCCGCCTCGAACAGCGCCATCGACAATGGCGCATTCCTGGACCCCGGGGCGAGCACGGCGTCGGTAACGCCGCCGGCGATCAGCTCATCGACCAGGGTGCGGGCCATCGCAACGGCGGGTGGGGTGCTCACGCGCATCGTCTGATGGTGGCGGACACACCGGCCGGGTAGAGCGGGATTGGTGACTGATCGTCGTCGACCGGCCGCCACTCGACCCGCATCGGTTCCCCGTTGTCGGAGAACATCGCGCCCGCCGGGCCGATGTGGGCGTCCGGAATCGAGCCGGTGTAGACAAAGGCGATGATGTGGCCCGGCCGGCCATCCACGGCGAAAACTTCTTCGATGACGTCCACCAAGAGCCGGTCCCGGAGTTGGACGCCTAGTTCCTCGCGAAGCTCTCTGACGATCGCCTCATCGGATGTCTCGCCGAAATCGATACCGCCACCGATCAGTCGGTGAAACCCGTCCGGGTTCTCCGCAGTCGGCGAAAAACGGGCGACGGCATGCTGACTGCGGTCGGTGTTGAACAGGACCGCCAGTGCCGTCGGCCGGATGCGATCACTCACCGCGCCATTCAACACGACGGCCATCGCGTTGCCGGTGGTCCACCGGTGTGGTCCCTGCCGCTATGGCCCAGCCGGCTGGGCGTCCAGCAGCGCGGCAACCCTGTGCAGCCTGGCCAGCCAGTAATGGCGGGTGTCATCGTCCGCAGCGACCTCGTCGATCCGGTCCGGCGCGGGTGCGCCGGTGGGCACCGGCAGTCGGCCGCCGACCGGTAGCGGGCGATCGGCGACGACGTCCTCGGCCAGCAGGGATGCGGTGCCGAGCCCGCAGGCGTACGACAGCTCCGGCAGGACGCCGGCCGCGGCGAGTCCCGCAGCCAGCCCGACAGCGGAGTCGACTGCCGACGACACCACGATCTGCATCCCCGACTCCGCCCGTACCTGCTCAGCGATGCGGACGGCCGCCGCTACCCCGCCGAGCGGCGCCACCTTGATGACGCCGATGTCGGCGGCGCCGGCTCTGGCGACAGCCAGCGGGTCGCTGGCCAGCCGGATCGATTCATCGGCCGCCACCGGCACGTCGATGGCTGCCCGGACGGCGGCGAGCTCGGCGATGCTGCGGCAGGGTTGCTCGACGTACTCAAGCCCGCCGGCAGCTTCCGCCAGCCTGGGTACCAGTTCGATCGCCTCTGGCGCGGTCCACCCGGCATTGGCATCGATGCGGATCCGGCCGCCCGGGCCGAGCGCGTCACGGACGGCGGCCAGCCGGTCCGCGTCGGCGGCCGGTTCGGTGCCGGGGTCGGCGACCTTGACCTTGGCGGTGCGGCAGCCGGACGCCAGCACCAGTTGGTGTGCTCGCTCGGGTGGCACCACCGGCACCGTGGTGTTCACCTCGATCCAGTCGCGCACCGGGTCCGGCCAGGGGTAGCTGGCTGAGTCGATCGCGGCGAGCAGCCAAAGAACGCAGGCAGCATCGTCGTAGTCGCGGAACGGCGCGAACTCGGCCCAGCCGGCCGGGCCGGCCAGCAGTACCCCTTCCCGTACGGTCACTTGCCGGAATCTCGTGACCATCGGGAGCGCGAAAACTCTTGCGGTGGAAAGGATGCCGGCCAGCTCGGCATGTTTCATCAGGACAGCAGGTCCCAGCGATTGCCGGCGATGTCCAGGAACACGGCGACCTGGCCGTACTCCTCGGTCCGCGGCTCGGTGACGAATTCGACTCCTGCCTCGGTCATCCGACTGTAGGCGGCGTCGAAGGCAGCGTCGCCGCCGGCGACTCGTAGGAAGAAGCCGACCCGGCCGGCGAACTGGTTGCCGATCGCCTGTTCCTGGACCGGCCCGTCGGCGCGGGCCAGCAGGATGCCGGTCTGCGCACCGGGCGGCCGCACCACCACCCATCGTTTCGTTCTGCCGTCGTTCGTCAGCGATGGCGAGTCCTCGACCAGCTCGAAACCCAGTGTGCCGACGAAGAATTCGATGGCCGGGTCGTAGTCGCGGACGACCAGCGCGACGAGTTGCAGATGCACGCCGGTGAGCCTAGATGAATGACTCCCGGGGTGTGACTGGTGTTGCGCGTGTGATTTGAGGGCAGGGGCGTCCAGAGTCGGTATTGGAACACCAACACACGAGCCTGGAGGCCCACGTGGACACCGGTCTGGACGCCCTTGCCCTTGCACTGTATGTGACCATCGATGACTTGTTGATCTGCCATCCCGAGCAGGCCCCGCCGGGGCCGCCGGGCGGGTACCCCCGCAGATCAGCGACGCGGAGTTGTTGACGCTGGCGGTGATGCAATCGATGCTGCAGTTCACCAGCGAGCGGCGCTGGCTGCGGCACGCGAACACGGTGAATGCAGTCAGGCGCACTACGGCGAGGTGGTGTCGCTGATCGCACGACCGACAACAGCGAAGATCGTCGTCGACCCGGGCAGCGGCGGCATTTCCATCGATGACAAGAACCTGGACGCCTGCTACAAGGCAACCGGACGCTTTGCCGGGCTGGACGAGTCGGGTGAACGGTCGCTCCTGTTCGGATATTGGTCGTCGAGCACTTTCCTGCCCGCGGTGCCGCTGACGCCGACCGCCCGACAGCGAGCCGCTGGTCAGCAGTGGTTGGCCTGCGCCACCTATTTGACGGACCTATCAGATGTCGGCAGAACGTCGCCTATTGGATACCAGGGCAGCTTGCGAAACGCCGAATCGACCGGGGGCGGTCGCGATTACCTGGGCTACTGCCCGGACAAGCCCGACTGGAACGAAGCAACCTCAATGAGCTGTCGAAGCCCGCATCACGGGGAAATCTTCGGGATCGGCGGCCTGTCCCATGACGTGGCCCGGGCAACGTTGACGTCGAGCTGCGTGCAGTTGGTCGAGCAGGTGACGAAAAGCCCTGACCTGGTCCGTGATGGCCAGCTGATCGTCGACGTCCAGGTCACCGATATGAAGGGCAAGACGTTGAACGGGGTGACGATCCCGAAAGGGTCCAATCTGCAATGTGGAGTAGTGACCGGTGGCGGTCGAATGTTGCAGGGCAGCCTGATCGCCATCGGAACCGAACCGATCCCGTGGGCGTGACCCTGCGCAGACCGCGACCGCGAACAAGTCGGCCCGACGGCAGGAGCAAGTTCCGGGCGCCTCCGGATGCCACCGACTCATGATCGACCAGCCCGCAGGCCATCGGCGTGGACCGCGAGCGCTGTTGGCTCCGCTCTCCTCTCCGCGACCCGCCTTCGACCTCCGGGTGGGGCCACGGCTTGGCAGCGTCAGGCGTCGTTGGAGACAGGTATGCCGAGGAACCATTGGGAGGCGACCTCGTACCCATGCGCCGCAAGGTCTTCCGCACGTCGACCAGCCGGAGACTCGGCCACGACGGCCAGCACTGCTCCCCAGCTGGAGGCCTCCCACTCCATCGCGTCGAGCGAGGTCTCGGGCTCGATGCGGCGGACGAGCAGCACCGGGCCCCCCGGGTCGTAGACGGGCGGCGCAGGTCCGAGATGGCCGCTGAAGCCCTCCTCATCGACGGGTCCCGCCGTTTCGGCGTGCCCCGAGGGGGTCAGTGGTTTCACCCACCACTCCTGGACCAACGTCAGGCCGAGGGACTCCAACAGTGCGTTCTTGGGAAGATCTCGCTTGGCGCTGACCACTCGCAGCGAGCTGGCGCCCCGGGCGGCCAACCGCTCCCACGCCGCGCGCAGCGCCCGGCGTCCGTCGTCGTCCCACCGATCCGCGTCATCGACGGCGAAGTCGTCGACGAACCCTTCGTCGCGGCGAGGTTCGCCGATGACGAAACCGTGGCCGGTGCGCAGGCTGACAACCTCGTCGCGGGCGATCTGGCGTTGCAGGAAACCCGCATGCAGCGAGGTCGCATCCTTAGCCGGTCGCCAGAAGACCGGCGAGTACGAGGAGCACATCTCCCTTCGACGACGCATCAGCTCCGCCGCCCAAGGGCAGTCGGAACTGACCATCTCGGCAAGGTCGCTGGAAGCCATCGTGACCAGTGTGCCCTCGCTGGGCTGCGACCAGCCAGCGGGCGGGCGGTCACCCGGGTGGCCGGCCCCCGGTTCCCTTGTTTGCCCCGCGGGCTCCCCGTACCGGTCAGCGATCCGGTTCCGGTCATCTTCGGGTCGGGTCCGCGAGGCCCGCTCTCACCCGGTCGTGTGCTCATGCGGTGCTCGACCGATCAGCTCCAGCAGGTCCTGAACCGGCACGGCGCGATCGTCGACGCCGTGAGCGTCCGTGGCGATGCCGACTTCGACCCACCGGCGGATCAACGCCGATGTCGTCACATTGCGCTGCTGTGCGACCTCGCGAACGTGATCGAGCACGGTAATGGGTAGGCGCACGGCGAAGGTCGTCATCGGCTCCCCAGCAGGGGTATGAGGGGCTACAGCGGTCGCTTCGGCGAGTTCGCGGGCCGTGTCGGTGTTGTCGTACCGGGCGGCAAGGCGTTCTAGCTTGGTGCTCTCACTCATTGTTAAGCGTCCCTTCTCGCGGAACGTGCGCGTCTCGGTTGTCGTCAGGTCCCTCGCGGTGGCGACGTACCAGCGTCCGTCCGCCGACTCGGCGAGCACGACGAGCAGGTACCGGCCGATCGCGGTCTGCCCGTAGACGAGGACCGACTCCTCGACGCCAGGTGCTCCCACCGCGGTCGGCTGTTGACGACCTGCTCGACTTCGGACGGTGCGATGTTGTGCCTGGCGATGTGCGCTTCGCTCTCGTCGCTCCATGCCAGCTCTCGCCACACTTGGTCAGTCTAGGGGCACGTATTGCGTAATGCAACACGTCACTTATCCCAGTTCCGCTCCCTGAGCGGTTCTTCGATTACGGGCCGCAGGTGACTATTGGCCGCCTGCGGTCTCAACGCCACCCGATGGGCGATCTCCGCTACCTGCTCGACAGTGAGCACAGGTCGAGTTGATTGGTCGTGCTGATCGCCGCCCAAGGCACACCCACGCTGACTACGTCGGCAACCTCGTCGCCGACTCGCGGGTCCCACTGCGACAGAGCGGGCACTGGTACACAGGTACAGCAACCGTTCACAATCTCGACCTGAGATCGTCACCGGCTTCAACGCTTACGCATGCGGTGCGCTACGACTTGGCATTGATCCGAAACTCGTTCGTATCGACTGCTCCTCGGAGGCCAGCTAAGCGCCAGACAGTGCCCGCTAGCGATCGGCCTACGGACACTACTCGGCGCGTGTTCCCGACCCCTGGCCCTCCGCTACCGATCAGGCGTGACTCCGGTTTCCAGGCTGATGCGCGCTGTTGACTGGTGCCCAGCGTGGCTGCCAGTGAGCTGGAAAATCCGCGCTGGATCGGCTGCCAGCAGGCCGCCGAGGTACATGGCTCCGCTATCAGCGCAGCCCTGGAACGTCACGGACTTCGCCGCCCACGGTTGAAGATCCGGAGGGGATCCGCTGGTCCAGACAGAAACTGGCACCCAGGACAGAAACTCATTCTTGTCGTCGGGCAAGCTCAGGGTGACCGGGCCGGCTCCGGCCTCGATGTAGAGAGGAGTTTTGCGAAAGTACAGGCTCGCCCCCGGCGGTAATACCAGCCCGATCTCTGTGGCCAGTCGCGGCTCCTGTTTTCCGCGCAAATCGGTCAGCGTTGCACCGTCCACCGTGGTGTTGCCGCCAGGGTCCCCAATGGGAAGCGCGCCAGCGCTGTCCTTGCACGTCAGCACGATGTGGTCGTGCCCAAGTCCACCCGAGGCGGCACTGGTGCCCTTGGTGGCGGAGGAGGTGGAGGCAACGACGGGGGTGGATGCCGAGGTCGAGGGAAGCTCGGAGGTGTCCATCGGAGTGCTGGCCCGCGTAGATGCGGTCAAGTCGGTGCTGCGAGTCGGCGCCGGTACCGCCTGCGGAGTGGACGAGCATCCGACCGCAGCCGCAGCGGCCATACCCACGAGTGAGACGGTCAGCGATCGGCGCATCGTTCTCCTCTGAATCGGCGAGAACCCACAAAGGAGCCGGGATCCAGAAGGGGGTAACGGATAGTGCCGCCACCTGACCATGCTCCAGGAACCAAGCCTTGCACGCGCTGCGCTGGCGTTCAACCTCGCTTGCGCAATAGTCCACAATCCCGATCGACGATCGTCAAACGATACGGTGCCGAGAGCTTCGACTCTTAACGACGGTGACCCCCGGACGGCTACTTGTTGTGAACGGGCAACTCGTCAATGGCAGATTGACTTTGACACCCATCCACACCGCGGGAGCGCTATGCCCACACACCAGAACGCTTTGAGACCCCTCTGCGTTGTTATCAACGGCCCGTCCGCGGCTGGCAAGTCCACTCTCACGACGATAATCCAGGACCGGGCCGAAGTGCCCCTGTTGCGGTTTGGCCTGGATGAGTTGTTCCGCATGCTGCCCGATCACTGGGGAGGCGGCTTGCCCAATGCGCGGCACTCGGACCGCGGATTCCGGTTTGTCGATGTTGATGAAGCAAATTTCGTTCGCCGGATCAGCTGTGGGCCAGATGGGAGGCTCATGCTCAGGGCGATGAACGCCGCGATCACGGCGATGCTGCAAGCTGGTCAGAGTGTCATCGTTGACGGGCAAGCTTTCGAATACGACATCAACAAAGACCTGGAGGAGCGACTACGTGAACTTAAGAGCGCAGGTCGCGCGACCATCGCGATCGTCGAACTGAAGGTGAGTGACAGTGCTCTGACGGATCGGCATCGGCGCCACCAGCATCCGACGGGGCTGTCGCTCTTTCACAACAGCCTCCCGTCACAGTCATCCTCGCCGGACCTCGTCATCCGCACGACTGCACTGTCTGCCGGTCAGGTTGCCGACCAGCTCTGGGACTGGCTGGTCCCCCGGTACCCGGCGCTCTCGACGGGGCCCGGCGAATTGACATAACTGCCGGACCTGGGCTGTTCGACACCGCGCAACCGACTCACGGTGATGACTTCTGGCGAACCTGTCTCCCTAAGCTCGACAAGCGGGACGTCAGCCAATCCCCTCGCGATCTGATTCGGATCACGGGGCGGCCCAGCGGCCGTTCGATCAACGACATCGCCCGATCATCAAAGCCGCGACTCGCGGTTTGCCCGCAAGGTCAGGCGCCAGCGCTCCAGCCTTCCCACCACTTGCCATACGAGGCTCGAAGGCAGGATGAGATGTCCCGGTCGCGGAATCCGGGATGACCATCAGTGCGGACCGTGACGTACACACCATCAAAGCGTTCGCTGGGTTCGATGCCAATCACCTGAGCGTGCGCCGATGGCGTCGAACGCCACCCTGCGAGTGCGGCCTCCTCAGGGGTGTCGAACAATTCCACACCCGAAGGCGCAGCATCTGCTTCACGGGTCATGGCTCTGACCGTAGTCGGGCTCCTTGCGTTGACTCCAGCACCACCGATTCCCGCGGACGTTGACGGACAGCCGGTCGCGGATCGGCTTGCGGGACGGACACATCGCGACCGCTCTGCATGCGCCCCTCCGGAACTATCGCCGCCGCAGGCCGGAGGCCCTGGTGACGGGGCGGCTGACGGCGGCCCGGACCGCGTCTTCGGTGCCGATGATCCGCACCCTGTCGCTGGCCCTGGTGGCCGCCGTGTACAGCAACTCCCTGGTGAGCAGCGGCGATTCGGCCGGCGGCAGGATCACTGTGACGGAGCCGAACTGGCTGCCCTGGCTCTTGTGCACCGTCATCGCGTAGACGCTTTGCACACCGGACAGTCGACCTGGTCGCACCAGGATCGGATGGCTCGGATCGCCAAAGGCGGCCACCACGCCTCCAAGTTGCGGGTGTCGCACCACTACCCCGGTGTCGCCGTTGAACAGTCCCAGCTCGTAGTCGTTCTCACCGACCAGCAGTGGCCTTCCCGGTATCCACCAGCCGAACCCCGCCTCGTTGTCGTTGTTCGGCAACGGATGTGCCAACAGGTCGTCGGCGATCCAGCGTTGCACGATCGACGCCCACTGGCTGGCACCGAACGGACCGCGGCGGTGCGCGCACAACAAACGATGGTGATCCATCGCGCGCAGCGCGGACGGCACGTCTCCGGCCGTTGCCGCTTGGATCAGCAACCTGGACGAGGCCAGCATCTCGGCGCGGAACGCAGCCATCTCCGGGCGGTCCCGCTCCGCTTCGAACGGCACGAAGGTGATGGCTGGATCGCCGGACTCCAGCACCGCCATGGTGGCGTCCGGGTCTCCGGTCCGCACCGCGTCGGCGAGGTCGGCGATCACCCCACCGAATCGGAATCGATGGGTCAGCCGGGTAACGCCGAGCTCGACCTCTGCGCTGGCTGCCGAGTCCAGCTGCGCGAGGTCGTCCGGACACAGCCGGCCGACCAGTTCGAACACCGGCCCCGATGCGGCGGACGGAATTTCCGCCCCGTCCGGCTCCGTCTCGCCCGGCGCCGTCTTCCCCGGGACGCGACGACCGCGAGCAACGATGTCGCCGAGTACCGCTCCTGCTTCCACCGAGGCCAACTGGTCGGGGTCACCGACCAGTACCAGCCGTGCCTGCGGTCGGACGGCCTCCATTAGCCTGGCCATCATCGTCAACGACACCATCGAGGTTTCGTCGACCACCACGATGTCGAACGGCAGCCTGTTAGTGCGATCGTGCCGGAACCGCGACTTGGACCGCGGCTTCCAGCCGAGCAGCCGATGCAGGGTGGAGGCGGTCAGCTCGCCGAGCCGGGCGGCGTCGGCGGGATCGAAGGTGGCAATTTCGTCCCGCACTGCCTGCTGCAGTCTGGCTGCTGCCTTTCCGGTCGGTGCTGCCAGCGCGATGCGCAGCGGCGGCCCAGGCTGGTCGACAAGGGCAGCCAACATCCGTGCCACCGCGGTGGTCTTGCCGGTTCCCGGGCCACCGGCGATCACCGCCAGCCGCCGTCCGGCACAGACCGCGGCGGCAATCCGCTGGCGGGCCTCGTTGTCGTCCGGGAACATCCGGTCAATGGCTGCCCGCAGCCGTGGTTCGTCGGCCGGCAGCAGCGCGCCGTCGCCCCGAACATCGAGGTCGGCGGCCACCTGCTGTTCCTGACGCCAGTAGCGGTCCAGATACAACAGCCCGTCCGACCAACGCAGCGGTCGTCCAGAGCCGGCGGTTGTCGTTGCGGCATCGACACTATCACCGCCGCCGGTAGCGGTTATCGTTGCGGCATCGACACTATCGCCGCCGCCGGTAACGCCACTGCCGCCGGCGACCGTCACCAGCGGGCTCTGTTGGCAGGCCTGCTCCCAGCCTTCGCGCTCGGGCCAGCCGAGCGCCCTGACGGCGGCGAGCTGACGCGCCAGTTCCGGGTCGGTGACGTCGGCAGGGGCGCCGGCCACATCGCCCACCACCGAGTCGCGGACGGTGGTCAGATCCAGGCAGACAGATCCGAGTCGCACTGCCCTGACGGTGAGTGCCACCGCCAGCAACACGTCCGGATTCCGCTCACCGCCGAGGGCGCCGAGCTGCCGTGCCACATGCACATCGGCCGCCGTCAGTACGTCTGCCCTGTTGAACTCCGCGAGCACCCCGCTGAATGCGAGCGCAATGGTCCGGCCATAGGGATCGGGCGCCAGCGCTGTCCTGGCCGACCCTGTGGCACCCGGGCTCGTCATCGTGCGCGGCCCTTCTTCGTCGGCTTGCCGGCCAACACCTCGGAGGCCTCGATCACCAGCTGCGGCAGCGGCTTCCAACTGAAGACACCGCTAGGAGAGCCGCCGAAAACAGGGGTCTGCGGGCCGGACATCCCGCGTACGAACAGATACAGGGCCCCGCCAAGATGGACCTCCGGTCGATAGCCAGGCTGCCGCCACCGCAGATACCGATGCAGCGCCACCTCATACAGCAACGCCTGCAACGGATAGTGAGCGGCCATCATCGCGGTGGCCATCGCCTCCGGCCGGTAGTCCCAGGCGGACAACGGCTGGTCGGCGGTGCCGAGCCTGTTCGTCTTGTAGTCGACGACCAGGTAGCGCGGTGTACCGTCCGGGTCGCGCACTCGCAGCACCGCATCCAGGCTGCCGGTGAGGTAGCCGCGCAGCGACTCGCCCGCCAACAATTCGTCCCGCAGCAGCTCCGGGTAGCCGGCGAGAAAGTCGTTCGGTGGCAGGTGTCTGGCCAACACATCGGCCAGATCGCCGAGCACGGACTCGGCGCGCGGATCGTCGCCACCGGCCAGCGGCAACTCGAAGTCCATCTCCGCCAGTCGATCCTTCGGCCCGACATCGGCCAGCGTCAGGCCGCCGGCCAGCGGTCCTAGCGGTGTCGCGAACACCAGGCCGAGGGCGGCGGCCAGCAGGGTGGCATCCAGCTCGGCGGCTTCCGCTCTGGCTCCCGGCTCACCGAGCACCCGACGGCAGTGGGCCAGCAGTTCGGCCGGCAGATCCTGGGCGCCGGTGTCCAGGTACTCCAGCACCTCGTGCACCACAGTGCCGAACTCCTTACCGCCGGGCAGGTCCGCCATCGGCGACAGCACCCACCGCAGCCGCTGCTCGGCAGCCTCATCGCTAGCGGCATCCGGCGCCGCAGCGACAGTCGACAGTCCCTGCGGCACAATGGGTTCGTCCACTGTCCCTGGGTCCTCCGGCTCCGCTCCGGTCATCGGATCGACACCGGCACTCCCGCCCACACCGAGTCCCAACTCGTCGGGCGATGCCGCCTCGGCCGAACCGTAATGGGCGTCGTGAGCTGCCTTGGTGAGCCGGGTGTAGGAGGTGCGACTCCACGTCATGTCCAGCTCGCGCGCGAAGGTCCTGGCCGCCAGTTCCGGCAGCTCCGGATGGTGCGGGGCATACAGCGGGTATCGGTCGGGGTCGGCATCTTCGATACTGATGAGCCCACCGGAGTCGGCGGCCGCCGCCTGTAGCTGGGCGGCCACCTCGGAGTCTTCGCCGAACTTGACCCTGTTCGGCACCTCACCTTCCGGTCCGGCAGCACCGAACAGCACCCTGGACAGCGGTGAGCTGACGCTGTTCATCGTCGGAGCCCACCACGTCACCAGCAGCGACCTGGCCCTGGTGAAGGCCACGTACATCAGCCGCAGATCCTCGCCGAGTGCTTCGGCGTTGTGCGTCACCCGTCGTTGTCCGTAGCCTGGGCCGCCCTGGCCGCCGACGTCCAGCAGCTGACGTCCCGATTCGTCGTGCAGCCGCAGCGGATCGGGGTCGTCCTGCACAAACCTGTTCCAGGCATAAGGAACGAAAACAACGCCGAACTCCAGACCCTTGCTGCGATGGACGGTGATCACCTGCACGGCCGCGTCCTCAGACGACAGCCGCCGACTCAGCTCATCGCCGGCATCGACGCCGGCCGATTCCTCGATCCGCCGCCGCAACCACTCCAGCAGCGCCGAAGGGCCGAGGTGATCGGACCTGGCCACACTGTGCAGCGCATGCGCCACGTGCCGGATATCGGTCAGCAACCGATCGCCGTCCGGCATGCCGAGCACTCTGGCACCGAGCCCGGCCGTCACCGTCACCGTCTCCAACAGTGCGGCCATCCCACCGCTGAGATGCGTTGATGCCCACTCCCGCAGCTGATCGCCTAGCACGTCGATCGCGGCGGAGTCCGCTGCCGCAAGCTGGGCCGCATACCATCCGATGAACGGCGTCAGGGCGGCAGCGCGCACCTTGCCGCTGCGGTTCGGCGATTCCAACGCATCCAGCAGCGTCAACCAGTACCGGGCCGCCGCCGAGTCGAAGACGCTGGTATTGCCGGTGAGAACGACCGGAACCCCCAACGCCCGCAACGCATCTCGGATCTGCACACCCTCCTTGTTGGTGTGCACCAGCACCGCGATGTCGGCTGGACCGATCGGTTGCCACCCGCCGCGGTGTTCTATGTCGGCCCCCGACTGCAGCAGCTCGACCACCTCGGCGGCCAGGTCCTTGGCCACCGACTTCCTGGCAGAACTGGATTGGCACAGGCCGCCACTGCTCTGGTCCGCCTGCCATCTCTTGAGCTGCCGGATCCTGATCGGCGCCGGCCGGGCCGGCAGCCGGAACCGCGAGCCGGCGTGCTGCGTCTCGATCGGGCGCACCCTGATCCTGTTGTCCCCCAACGCTAATCCGCCCCAGAGGTGGTCGAGGGCTCGCACCAGCGGCGCATCACTGCGCCAGTTCGTGCCGAGCGTTGCCTGCTCGCCCGCGGCTCGCGCGGCGTCCAGATAGGTGAAGACGTCGGCGCCGCGGAACGCGTAGATCGCCTGTTTGGGGTCGCCGATCAACACCAGCGTGCTGTGGCCGTGGAAGGCCAGCCGCAGGATGTCCCACTGCACCGGATCGGTGTCCTGGAACTCGTCGACCAACACCACCTGGTAGGCCGCCCGCAGCGTCTGCCTGGCGGCCTCGCCGCGTACCGGGTGACCGAGGGCCTCGGCCAGCCGCAACTGCAGATCGTCGAAGTCGAGCAGCCGACCACGCCGCTTGCGCAGATCGAAAGCGGCACGAACACCCTCGGCGAAATCGACCCTGGCACGCGCCGGGGTGCCCGCAGCTGCGTCGGCGGGCTCCAATCGCGCCTGCGCGGCACCCACCGCTTCGGTCGCCAGCCGGTGACCGACGTCCGCGGTGAACGGCCGGTCGGCGATGCCGGCGAACCGGCGGAGGTACTCGTCGTCGGCGACCTGGCGTAGCAGATCTGCCGAGTTCTCCAACAGGGTGGTTTCCGCTTCTGAATCGGCGGCGACGCCCAACCCCGCCAGCATCCGCTGACAGAACGAGTGAGTGGTGGCGATGGTGGCCTCGTCGAAGGACGCCAGCGCCGTGGCGAGCCGATTCCGCCGCTCCGCAACCTCCGCCCTGGTGCCGCTGGCCAGCAGCGTCACCACCTCGTCGGTGGAGGCAGCGGCTGGGTCGGCCAGCGACCGCTCGATGGACACCAGCCGGCCGCGCACCCGATCCCGCAGCTCCTGGGTCGCCATCCGGCCGAACGTCACCAGCATCATGTCCTCGAGTCGGACATGACCCTCTGCCAGATATCTGGCAGCCAGCGACGCGATGGTGTGGGTCTTGCCGGTGCCGGCGCTGGCCTCCAGCACGATGGTGCTGTCGGTCGGCAAAACACCGGTGACGTCGAAGTTCGGGACCTGGAAGAACTGCTGCGGGGCCGGCGTCATTCGCCGAGCTCTTCCGCGTCGAGCAGCGGCTGATAGATCTGGACCGCCAACTCGCCGAATCGCGTTGTCTCACCGGGACTCTCGGCATCGCCTCGCACGGCACCGCCGAGGGAGGTGGCGATCGTCATCAGGTCGGCGTCGCCCCAGATCCGGGTGTGTTCGGGGTCGGCGCCCTCACCGGGGAAGTTGCGTCCCTTCCACTCGACCTCGGCCTTGGCAAACGCGTCGCCGGCATCCCGACGGCCGCGGACTCTGGCCAGCGCGTAGGCATAGGCGGTCTTCGGCGGCAGCGGCAGCGGCGACCGCAGACCGAGGTCGCGGATGCCGACCAGGGTGGCCAACAGCGCGGCCGCCCGATCCGCCGACGGCGGATCGAGGCGAGAGATCGCCACCGGCTGGTACTTGCTGCCCCTACCGATGGTGACGGCCCGCGCGGCAAAGCCAGGGTCGGCAGCGGCCAGCGCCAGAATCGAGATCCATGCCCTGACACGGTGTTTCGGCGCCAACGACGAGTAGGTGACCCTGGTCAGCACGCCCGCGCGGAGCGGCCCGATGGTGCCGGTGACGGCCCTGCCGTCCGGCAACGGCACGGTGACGTCGACCTGCCGGGCGGCTCCCGCCAGGTAGCCGGCCGCGGCCTGCACCAGCGGGTCGACGTTGCCGGCCAGCTCTTGCAGCAGCAGCGATCCGGACGATCCGGGCGGCAGCGTTCCGCGGCGAAACTCCGCCTGCTGCACCGCTTCCGACGAGGCACCGGCCAGTCTCGACTGCAACAGCCGCTCACCGATCGACCACTTCTGCAGGCTGTCCAGCGACACCGCTAGCTCGTCGGGCACCTCGTCTTCCCACAGTCCGCCATAGATGCCGAGGCGTTCTCGCAGGAAAACCTTCGCCGGCTGCTCGAAGAATCGGATCAGCGCATCCAGGTCGATGGTGTCGAGAAGTTCGGGTGCCGGTAGCGGACCTGACAGGAACGGTGCCGGCTGCGCGGTGCTGCGTTCGGCGGCGGCGCCGGCCAGCCCAGCCAGGTCGAAACTGAACGGCCGCTCGAAGCGGTACGGCCGGTCAGGCATCAGCGCGCCGTTCGCGAAGTTGCGGGGGTCGAAGGGCTGCAACGGATGTCGGATCAGTAGTTGGTCGCGGGCCGGTCCACCGTCGGCGGACAGCGCCGATGCGTCGAGTACGTCGAGGATCTCACCGAGGGCCGCCGCCGGCGGTCGATGGGCGCCCGTTCGCTCGTCGGCGCCGGAGTAGAGAAAGATCAGATGTTCGGTGGCGGCATCGATGGCGTCCAGCAGCAACTGCCGGTCTTCGCTGGTGCGATCTCGTTCTCCCACAACCGGATCGACGGCAAGGACGTCGTCGCCGTCCACCCGGCCGGTGCGCGGAAACTCGCCGTCGTCCAGCCCGAGCAGGCACACCACCCGGTGCGGCACCGATCGCATCGGCACCATCGAACAGATCGTCAGCTCGCCGGTCCGGAAGTTCGCCCGGGTCGGCCGGCCGCGCAGCGCGTCGGCCAGCAGCCGCTCGACATCGGCTAGCCGCAGCGGGACGGTCAGTGCCTGCTCGCCGGCAGTCGTGGTGGCCTCACTGATCGTCCGCCGAGCCTGGTCCAGCTGCCAGGAATCGGCATCGGCGACGTCGGCAAGCGACTCGATCGCGGTGACAAGCGCGGCCGCCCACTCGGCCAGCGGGCGGACACCGGTGAGACTGCGTAGCCCGATGGCCAGCCGATCGACCAGTTCGGCGAGCCGGCCGGCCAGGTCGATGTCCGACGAGTCGACGTCGTCCAGCGGCAGCGCCAACCCGAGATAGTCGGGTTCGTCCTCGGACATAGCCACCCCCAACAGGATCCGGTCGAGGCCGGCCCGCCAGGTGTTCTGCCGCAGCTCCCCGAGACCGTATGGGGCGCGAGCGTCAGAGTTGAGACCCCACCGGACACCCGATTCGACCACCCACTCCCGCAGCCGCTGCAGGTCGTCGTCGTCGAAGCCGAACCGCCGGCGGACCGGCGGTAGTCCGGCGAAATCGAGCACCTCCGAGGCGCTCATGCGCGAGTCGGCCAGCTCCAACAGTCTGGCCAGCACGTCGAGCACCGGGTTGGTGCGTCGCAGCGCCCGGTCGGCGAGCCTGACCCTGATTCCGGTTCCCGGATGGGAGCCGTCGATCGCGTCGGCCGGCTCGGCGCCCGGCGTGCCGAAGGCGGCCAGGATGAACGGCGCGTACATCTCGATGTCGGGGCACATCACCAGCAGGTCGCGCGGCTGCAGGGTGTCGTCGTCGGCCAGCAGCCCGACCAGCACGTCGCGGAGCACCTCGACCTGACGGGCCCGGCCGTGGCAGGCGTGTACCTGAATGCTGCGATCGTCCGCGGCCATCGGTGGTCGCCGATCCGGCGCGGACCCGACCGCTCTGCCCGGTGGCCGGCTGTCGGTCGCCAGGTCCGTCTGCAGCCGGCCGAGCACCCCCGCTGCCCGACGAGCATCCGGATGCGAGTGGTCAAAGGTGGTGGAGCGACAACTACCCAGCCTGAGCTGCAATTCGCGGCTGTCCCTGGCCAGCGAGCGCAGCAACGGGTGGGCGGGTGCGCCCGCTGTCGGGTCGTCGCGGCGGCGCGGCGGTAGCTGGTCGCGATGAACAGCGGCGAGCTTGTCCCACAGTGCCGGGGAGGGCTGCGGGATCCACAGGTGCACGTCCCTGGACTCGGCCAGCGCATCGAACACGGCCAGCTCGGTCGCGGAGAGTCTGGTGGGCCCGAAGACCGAGATCCTGCTGGGCAGCTCGAGAACGGCGAGGTCGGTCTGCAGGACTCGACAGACAGCGGGTAGCCGCTCGGCCGGGCTGAGTACGCCGACTTCTTCGCGCAATCGTCGGAACAGCTCGGGCTGCCAGATCCGTTGCGCTGCAAGCGGTTCGTCCATGCCATCGGTATTCTGGCCGGCCGCCCACTGTTGCAGGACGGATGGCCGGTAGGAGCTGTAGGCGTCGAACAACCCGGCCAGCCGGTGGGCGACTGCCAGCCGCCGGGCCCGCCGCAGCTCGGTCCGCTCGTCGCCCTTCGCATCCGGTGCGGCTCCGAGATGGTCGGCGAGGGCAGCGCACCACGGCTCGCCCGAACAGGCGTCGATGGTGGCGATCATCGGCCAGATCAACCGATCGACGCGCCACGGGTCGGCATCGGGATCTACCCCGCTGGCCGCGCTGATCGTCCGCTCGACCAACGATGCCGGCGACGAGAAGTCAATGTTCGCGCAGACTCCGTCGACATCCACACAGACACCGTCCGCCCCGTCACCGGTTCCGAGCCGGTGCGAAAGCCGTTGGGTGAGCCAGCGTTCGATGCCGCGGGCCGGGACGGCGACGATCTCGGTGGCCATCGGATCGTCCAGTGGCGCGCGGAGCACGTCCGCCAGCCCGGCCACCAACGCATCGCTGCGCTGCGCGCGGTGCAGGTGAAGCGGCATCTACTCCCCCGGTGGTCTCCTCGGCGCGCTGATCGAACGCAGCCGAGCCTACGGGTGAATGCCGACAGCTCACTCAGATAGATGACGTCACCCACCGGGCGTTCCCCTGCCGCGTCCGACGGGTGCGAGATGAGGTTGCCGTCGATGGCATCGCCGTCGAACCGCCGCCGTCCAGGTTCATCGCCTGGACCATGCCGAGGACCCACGCCACCCCTTGCCTCCTCCTGCAGCGACAGGCCGAGTTCGGCGGCTGCCGGCCGTCCACCCTCACCAGCACGGTGCGGCCCTTCGAGTCGACGCCCCCCAATGCCGCCGCAATTGCGGATCAGCCCCGGTACCCGGTTGAGCCCGTCGAGGGTCAGTTTCTGGTGGCCGACCGTCAGCGTCCCTCGCCAGCTCGGCCGGATCACCGCTGTGTTCCGCGCCGAGCTGTTCAGCAGCAGGGCCGGCCGACCGGCCGTGACCTCGGATTCCAACTGGCCGTTGTAGACGCCGACGCCCGTGACGAGCGACTGGCGCGGTTGCGCGCTCTGCTGACAGCGGCGGAAGTAGATCTCGGCAGGGTGGCCACCGGAATCGACCTAGTCCGCTCGTTGCCGCGCACAGCGACGCGACGTGTGGTTGTCCACGGCGACCTCAACCCCGGCAATCTGCTCGCCGCCCAACGGGCACCGTTCTTAGCCAGGTCGGCCCACCGGGCGCACAGCCCTTGCAACGATGGGGTGGGTGGCGTAGTTGCGCTCGGGATTGCCTTGTCCCACAGTCGTTCTGCTACCGCGAGGCCGATCATCAGCGCGTCGTCGTCGGTCTTGCCTGCATCCCGCAATTGGGTGCCAGGCACGCAGGGTTCGAGTAACATCGCCCACGCTTCGCGGTCCTCGACGAGCAGCCGGATGGCGCCATCCCCGTCCCACCAGCGCAGGGCGACGCTCTCGGCGGCAGCTTCCGGATGCGGCCATGTCACCTTGAGCACAGCGATCGAACCATTGGCGCGCCGAACCGGCGCCACCCAGCCGCACATACCGCCGTCGTAGGGCGGTGCGTGCACCTCGAGCTGCCACCGTTCGCACAGCTGGCGGATCAGCGCTGGCAGTCGACCGAGCCATTCGGTGCCGTCGACCGACGACGCCCGCGCAGCACGCAGCATCTCGGTGATCACGATCTCGCTCAAGCCATCAGCATAGGAACCTGACTCGGGCACTTCGGAATCGCTTGTCGAGACAGGGTGATGAACCGCTCAGCAGTCGTTCAACCGACTCGGTGTGCAAGGACCCAGTGGAACGTGCTCGACCCGGAGGGCTCGTCCATGGTGACCACCTCGTCCACCTCCAGGGTGAATCCTGCTGCCTCAAGAAATCTCAAGCGAGGGTCTCTGGTGACGGCGCCCATGTAGGCGAGGTATTGGTCGGCCATCGCGTCGTAGCCCTGTTCGACGATCACCCGGGGGTCGGTCACATCCTCACCGTCTCACCGCGGACAGCGAAGATGCGAACAGTTTGCCTAGTCACCCGAAGGTCGCGACAGTGATGCCTCATTCGTCTCCGCCATGCCGACTCTCCTACGCTCTGGGGGTGCCCTCCATAGAGTCAGAACCGCCCGCCGGTCTCGACACGCCCGCCGGCCAGCCGTTTGATCCGGCGCAGCCATTTGATCGAACACAGCCGTTTGATC
>JALYVF010000231.1 GCA_030853385.1 Actinomycetota bacterium
GTCCGCGGACGATCAGGACAACGGCTTGGCTGCCTTCACGAACTCATCGGTGTAGGTCTTCGCCAGGTCGATGGTCTTTCCCTTCAGATCCGGATTACCCTGCAGCACGGCGAGGCAGGTCTTCGGACCGTCGGGCGGCATGATGCCTGTTGGGTTGTAGATGCCCTTCTCACTGGCCAATGCCTTGGCGTAGGCATCTTTTCCAACACCCTTATAGTAGTCGGGCGGCATCTTGTCGGTGATCGCCATGGCGGTGCTCTTCTGGATCCACTTCAGCGTTGCAACATAGGCGTTGACCAGCTTCTGTACGGTAGCTTTGTGTCCGTTTACATAGTCGGTCGACATGTACAGCGCCGTCGCCGGGTACAGGCCACCGAGTGCCGCCTGCGCACCCGCTGCGGTCCGCATGTCGGAGATAATGTATGCCTTGCCGGTATCGACCAGTGCCGACACGGTGGGTTCGGTTGTCATGCCGCAGTCGATGGACTTGTGGGTCATTGCGGCGATGAAGGTCGGGCCGGCCTGCACTCCGATCTCATGGATATCGCTGCGCTGGAGCCCGGCTTTCTCCGCCAGATACTGCGTCAGAAAGTCCGTGGAGGAGCCAAGGTCGGTAATACCGAGCGATCGACCCTTCCAGTCGGCGGGACTCTTCACCGTTCCCTTCAGATCGGATCGGCACAGTTCGACCTCCCCTGGCACCTGCAGCATCGAGATCACTGATTCGGTAAATTTGCCCTTTGCCTGCAGGTCGATGTTGTGGTCGTAGAAGCCGCCTACCCCGTCAACCTGGCCCGCCACCATGTCGGTCTCTGCGTTTACACCGGCGGGCTCGTCGCTGAGAGTGACGTCGAGTCCCGCCTTCTGGTAGTAGCCGAGTTGCTTGGCGAGCATGAACGGAAGATAGATTTGCTTGTCCAATCCACCCACCATCACCGATACCTTGTCCAATGGGCCGGTCGGTGCCCCGGCCGGCGAAGACCCATTGCTGCCCCCCGATCCAGCTGCTACCGATGTCGAGGGGGAGGACGCTGAAGTTGGTGAACCACAGGCGCTGATACCGAGCGCAATAGTCGCTAGTGCGGCGGCTGCCGCCAGTACTTGCGGGCGGCGGAATGGTGCTGTCATCGATGCTGTCCTTTCATGGGAACATCCTGGATAATGTGAGGGGTTCGAATCCGATTCTGATGTTCTAAAGCCTTGCGCCACTGGTGACCTGGGGTGGGCGCCATCGCAGCAGCCGCTTTTCGAGCAGGGTGATCAGTAGTTCGGCCACCAGCGCAAGCACCGCGACGATCACCATTCCGGCGAGAACACCGTTTGCGTTGAAGGTGCCCTGTGCGGTCCGGATGAGCAGACCAACACCTTGGACGGCGCCGAGGAACTCGCCCACGATCGCTCCGATAAGTGCAAACCCAAAACTGATGTGCAGGCTGGCAATGATCCAGGTGAACGCGGACGGCAACACCACTTGGCGCGTCACCTGCCAACGGGAGGCACCGAGAATGCGCGCGTTGGCCAGCAGGTTCTGATCGACCTCACGCGTGCCTTGGTAGGCATTGAAGAAGACCGCAAAGAACACTAGCACGACCGCTAGCAGCACCTTCGACGTCAGGCCAAGCCCGAAGGCGACGATGAACAACGAGCCCAGTACGATACGCGGGATCGAGTTCAGGATCTTGATGTAAGGACCGAAAATATCTGACAGCCAGCGAATCCGCCCGAGGGCGACACCGGCGATCACACCGAGCACGACTCCGATCAGAAATCCGAGAACGGTCTCCTCCATCGTCACCGCGATCTGGTCTTGCAGCGGGCCCTGTGCGGTGCCGTTCTGCACCCAATCCCAGATCTGCGACGCAATTCCGGTGGGTTGGCCCCAGAAGAACGGATCTATGACCTTTGTCCTGACCAGAAGTTCCCAGCCGCCGAGGAATATCACCAGTACGGCGATTCTGCCCAACCAGATCCATGGCCGATAACGGCTCTTCCTGGTGGTCGACAGCCGCGGGTCAGCAAGATCGGAGATGAAGCCGGCACCGATCGTCTCTGCACCCAGTCGCGATCGCTGCTGGTTCAGGTCCGGGCCGGTCACGACGCCACCGCGGTGGTGCGGGCGTATGCCGTCTCGACCTCGGAACGCAAGGCTTCCCAGAGCTTTTCGTAGATCGAGATGAAGTTCTCGTTGAATCGGATCTCCTGCACCCGGCGTGGCCGCGGCAGATCCACCGTGAACACCTCTTTGATCGTGCCGGGGCCGGCCGTCATCAGCACGACCTTGTCGGCCAGCGCGATGGCCTCCTCCAGATCGTGCGTGACGAAGATGACCGCCGGACCAGTTTGGTCCCAGAGGGTGAGTAGTTCGTCGGACATGATCGACCTCGTCTGCACATCGAGCGCCGAGAACGGCTCGTCCATCAGCAGCACCTCTGGCTCGGTGATCAGGCTCTGCGCCAGCGCGACGCGCTTGCGCATGCCACCCGAAAGCTGATGCGGGTAACGATCCTCGAATCCGGTCAGGCCGACCCGGCGCAACCAATCCCTGGCCTTGGTGTTCGCGGTTGACCTGGACTCTCCGCGGAAGCGGGGCCCGGCGGCCACGTTGTCCAGCACGCTCTTCCACGGGAAGACGGCGTCCTGCTGAAACATGAACCCGACTCCCGGCGTGATCCCGGATACCCGCTGCCCATTCACGGTCACGGTCCCGGACGTTGGCCGCTCCAGCCCGGACACCAGGGTCAGCGTTGTCGACTTGCCACATCCGGTCGGTCCAACCACGGCACAGAACTCGCCGGGCGCAATTGTCAGATTGAAATCGCGTAAGGCGTTGAAGGAATCTCCGGACGGCGTTCGGAAACTCTTTGTTACGTTGGCCAGTTCGATGGCGGGCTCGGGTTTTGTTACTGGCATCGGCTCTGGTGCCTCCTGTTACTGGGCCACTCCACACACGCAATCGTCGCGAGCGAGATCAACCATTCCTACGTACCGCGAACAATGCCAGCCATCCCACGGTGGGGCTAGTCTTCTGAGCCAATCTCGTCGAGAACGTACATTTCACCGAGTTTGTCAGCCTTTTGCTCGACTGTCGGGGCTTCCACTGAGGTACGCAGAATGCTTTAATCCGGTACGGGCCTACATGGCCACCCGTACGCAACGCAGCGAGCCGACCGGAGGCGACCTTGTCATGCGGTCACTGGCGTCCTGGCTGTTGTGCTCGGTGCTGGGGATCCTGATCGCGGCAGCGGTGGTGGGGGGAATCCTGGAGGTCCGGCAAACTGCGAGAACGCTCGATCAGCAGTACGAGGAGCGGGCCAGGGTGGCCGCAGCTGTGGTAGCTACCATTCCCGAGATCAGGTCGGCTGTCACGGTAGCCGATCGAGATCGGCAGCTTCAGCCGCTGGCGTCCCGTCTTCAAGCTTCCGCTGGTGCTGCCTACGTGGTGATCACCAATGTCCACGGAATTCGGTACAGCCACCCGAATCCGGCGCTCATCGGGCTGCCATTGGAAGAGCCGGTGGCAGCGTTAGACGGCCGCACCCATGTAGGCATCGACAACGGCAGCCTTGGCCGATCGGCGAACGCCAAGGCGCCCATTTTCTCCGCCTCAGGCTCGGTGATCGGGCAAGTGTCGGTGGGCATTCTGGAGACCACGGTTGCGGCCCAGCTGTGGGTGCAGATCCGCGCCATCACGCTGTACCTGATCATCGCGCTGCTGGTGGGCGCGATGGTCGCGCTGCTGGTCGCACGCGCCTTGAAACGTAAGACCTTCGGGCTGGAGCTTCCCGAGATCAGTTCCCTGTTACAGGAACGGGAGGCCATGCTGCACGGTATCCGTGAAGGTGTGATCGGTTTCGACGCCAAGGGCCGGGTCAGTCTGATCAACGACGAGGCCCGCAACCTGCTCGGCCTTGCCCGCCAGTCAGTGGGCGAGCCGCTCAACGAATCGCTCACCGAGGGCCGCTTGCGAGACGTGCTGATCGGAACCGAACCAGGGCAGGATCAAGTAGTGCTCACCGACGATTCGCTGCTGGTGGTGAACCGCCGCCCGGTGGTGATAGCCGGTCGCCCGGTCGGCAGCATCGTGACCCTTCGCGACCGCACGGAGTTGGAGGGGCTGATGCGAGAGCTGGACGCCACTACCGGCCTGGCTAATGCGTTGCGTGCCCAGGAACATGAGTTCGCCAACAGGTTGCACGTGATCGGCGGACTACTCGGGCTGCAGGAGGTGGAAGAGGCCCGGCTGTATCTCGACACGGTCGCGGCCGGCCACACCGGTAAGGCCGAGGATCTGCGGTCCAGAATCTCGCCGCCGGCGATCGCCGCCCTGTTACTTGCCAAGCTGAGTGTGGCCGTCGAACGCGACATCGAGCTGGAATTGACCGATGAATCGCGACTTGATATTTCGGCCGGCCCAGACTCGCAGACGGTGATGACCGTGCTGGCCAACCTCATCGACAACGCGATCGACGCGGTTTCTGAGCAGCCGTTGCCGCGTCGGGTGACGGTGACGATCACCGAGGGCGATCGGCTGCGGCTCGAAGTGAGCGACAACGGCCCCGGTGTGCCGCAGTGCGACGTGCAGCGGATCTTCAGCGACGGTTTCAGCACCAAAGCCAGCCGCGGCGATCGCCGGCGCGGCATCGGTCTGGCACTGGTCCGCAGGTTGCTCAACCGCCGCGGTGGCACCATCGAACTGACACCAGGGGACGGTGCGTGCTTCACCGTCGAGTTGCCGGCTGCGGCGGTGACGCGTTGATCCGCACCCTGGTCGTCGACGACGACTTCCGGGTGGCGCACATCCACGCCGCCAGCGTGGAGCGGGTCGACGGTTTCGTCTGCGTCGGACAGGCGTTCAACGCGACACAGGCCAGGGCCAGCATCGCCGAGCTGCGACCCGACCTGTTGATACTGGACATCTATCTGCCAGACGAGGATGGGCTGAGCCTGCTACGCTCCCTCGCGGCGGCAGGCTCAGCGCCCGACACCATTTTCATCACCGCCGCCCGAGATGTCAGTTCGGTGCGGGCGGCGATGGGGCTCGGCGCCATTTACTACCTGGTGAAGCCGTTCGGGTTCGCGCAGCTGCGGGAACAACTCCGCGCCTATCAGAACTGGCGCGATCAGCTCGCCGCGGAGGCCGATGCGCCGGCCGACCAGGCAACGGTGGACAACCTCATCCAGCTGCTCCGAGGGCCGGGCATCGCGACCGGAAAGAGCACTTTGCCGCCGACGATGGGCCGGATCCTGGATGCCGTACGCCAGGCTGTTGATCCCATCGGCGCGACCGGCGTGGCCGCCGAGTTGGGTATCAGTCGGCCGACAGCGCAGCGGTATCTGAGCGACCTGGAACGGCGGCGGCTCGTCGAATTGCAGCTGTCGTACGGGTCGACCGGAAGGCCTGAGCATCGCTACCGGGCCGTTGGAAGCTGAATTACTGGGCGGCCTCCTCCCAGCGAGTCTTCAGTGCGGCCTCCAACGCGCCGCGGTCGTAGCCAGGATCGGCCCTGCTGTGTCCGAGCAACGTCGCTGCCAACAGGCACAGGAACTCTTCCCAGCCGGCGCCGTAGCCGATGGCAGCGCCGCGGTCCAGCAGCCTGTGCTCCAGGGTCAGCGTTGTGCTGTCGGCGGAGTTCGACAGCAACGAGACTAGGACCTCAGAGGTCGGCTCAGCGGTATCCCAGCTTCCGCACCATGTCGCTGAAAGCGCTTGCGGTGCTTGGCATGTCAGGATCTGCAGATGAGCGATGTCGCCTTCGGGCGGCGACATTACCAGGTCGACTACGCCGCCGATGCGCAGCTCGCCGCGCGGTTCGCCGAGCCACCGGCCCAGGCGATGTGGATCGGTCCATGCCGACCAGACATCGTCGATCGGATAGCTGTAGTCCCTGCTCAGCGCGATTCGATACTGCCGGCCCGCTGGCGCGCTCGCGTCGGTGCTCACCGAGCGGTGCGCCAACCCGGCCTGCTCGGCGAAGATGTCGATATTCATGAGGTGGTTGTCCCATCTGTCGAGGTGCCGCGACGGTGCCGTCTGCCCCGTCGTAGCTCGATTTCCAGAGCGTCGAGCCGGCCCGACCACAGCCGCCGATATCTGTCCAGCCAGGCGTCGGCCGCCCGCAATCCGGCGGTGTCGACGGAATAGAGTCGACGCTGCCCATCAACGGTGACCGTGGCGAACCCGTTGTCCCGCAAAACCTTAAGCTGCTGGGATACTGCCGGTTGGCCGATCGAGAACTCGGCGCGGATCTGAGCGGCGATGGTGCCGGCCGGCGTTCCGCTGCCGGCTTCGGTGTCGGCAGTGGTGTCGGTGGTGATGTCGGCAACGAGCAATTCGAGGATGCGCCGGCGGACCGGATCGCCCAGGACATCGAATGCGTGCATTACTCCATGTTTCATTGGGCATGCATATAAGTCAAGCCTGATATACAGGTTGACCTTCCATACCGCGACGGCCACCATGCAGAGATGACCGTGTCGAGAATCGTTCCCAACCTGCCCGTCGAGCAGACCGCGGCCGCCGTCCAGTTCTATGGCGACGTGCTCGGGCTGCAGCCGGTGATGGACTTCGATTGGATCGTCACGCTGGCCGATCCGGGACGGCCGGGCAGTCAGTTGAGCCTGATCACCCACGATGCGACAGGGCCGGTCAATCCAGTGGTGTCGATGCAGGTCGACGACGTCGATGCGGCCTACGCGGCTGCAGTGGCCGCCGGCGCCGAGATTATGCACCCGCTCACCGATGAGGAGTGGGGGGTTCGCCGGTTCTTCGTCCGGGACCCGGCCGGCAACGTGGTCAACGTGCTGGGCCACCTGGGCTGACGGGCTGGCCTTGGTGATCGGGCCGATCCGGCCCCGATCGGGCCAAAAGTGCCGCGCAGGGCCAGATATTCGACGATTCGGTCCCGAACGACCCACCGGCCTCCGGTCAACGCGCGGCGGCCAGCGTGATTGAATCGCCAGTTGTCCGCACCACATGGTCCGGATCCGTTGTGAGCATCTGCCAGCTGAACCGAATGACAATCCATCCGCCAAGAACGAGCAGGCGAGAAGTTCGTCGAGCAGATCCATCCATCGACGATGGTGCTGTCCCCGCAGTCGGCACAGCTCGCTCGATCAGATTGTGGACAGACGACGGTGGGTGGACGACTGCGGCTCTGGGCCGATCCAGCTTCGATCGGCGATCTTGTCCGGCTGGGTCAGATTTAGCCGCGATTCGAACCAGATCGGATCACCTTTCTGATGCCAGGCTCAGGGGACGATGACCAACTTGCCGCGGGTGTGCCCTTCGCGACTGACGTCGAACGCGTCGCCGACCCGCTCCAGCGGGAACGTCTGGGCTACCTCGACCGTGAGCTTGCCGTCCCGAACCAGCTCGGCAAGCCGGCCGAGGTCGGCGCCGTTCGGCCGTACCCAGACCCACGATCCGCCATGCTCGACCACGCTCGGGTCGGCGACGGAGGCATGCTGGCCGTCGGCCTTCAGCACCGCAAGGGTGGTGTCCAGCTGACCGCCGATGAAATCGGCTACGCCGTCGACACCGTCAGGGGCGAGCGAGCGCACCCGCTCAGTCAGCCCATCGCCGTACGCCACCGGCTCGGCGCCGAGGCTGCGCAGGTAGTCGTGGTTGCGCTCGGAGGCGGTGCCGATCACCGTGGCGCCGCTGGCTACCGCTACCTGCACGGCGAAGCTGCCGACCCCGCCGGCGGCGTTGTGGATCAATACCGTCGACCCGGCGGTGGTGCCGATCCGATCCAGCGTGCGCAGCGCCGTCCCACCCGCCAGTGGCAGGCCGGCTGCCTGCTCCCAGCTCATCGCTGCCGGTTTGCCGGCGATGGCCTCGGCCGGCACCGCGACCTGCTCGGCAAAGGTGCCGCCGTGGGCCGAGTCCTTGCGGGCGTAGGCCATCACCTCGTCGCCGATGGCGAACTCGGGAGTGTCCGGACCGAGCCCGACGACCACGCCGGCGACGTCCCAGCCTGGGATCACCGGGAAGACCGCATCCATCAGCCCGTCGAGACCGCCGGCCATCACCTTCCAGTCCACCGGGTTGACGCCGGCCGCCTTCACCTGGATCAGTGCCGACCCCGGCGGCACCTTAGGTATCGGCAGCTCGGAAACCGTGAGGGCGCTGTTGTCCTTGCTGTACCTGTCGTAGCTGGCGGCGCGCATGCGTACTCCTTGTCGAGGTGGATGACGTGGCCTTCGCCTGTCGTTAACCAGCCGCCTGTCCGGTCCCATTCCGCCGGCAACGTGCCGAGGGGGTGCAGCGACCCTATTCCGGCGGGGTGTGACGGGGGGACGGGCCTTGTCCGCTCGGGGTTCTGCGCCCGGACGCCCGCCACAATTCCCTGGATGCGGCGAAGGTCGCGACGCGTGTCCATCGAGAGGAGCTTTGGGTTGGTCATGGCGAGGTAGCGCTCGAGCGTCATGCCGGCCGAATTCGGTGGGTGGGGATCGGCGTCGGCCACCACTATCCGGTGGACCTCGCCGAAGTGATTGATCTTGGCGGCCCAGTGCAGCGCGGTACCGCCATTGCCGTTACCCGCCCGCCAGTCGGCGCCGGCCTTGACCAGCCGGACTGCCTCGCCGGCGTCGCTGCAGCGCACCGCGCTGATCAGCGGTGTCCGCCCAGGCTCACCATCCGCGCCGATGTCCACCATCGGCACGCTACGTCGGCGGCGCCGCTGCCGCGGTTGAATCAGGCGGCAGGCCAAGGATTTGCCGGCCGACGATCGCCCGGCAGGCTAGCCGAGAGCGGCCTCGATAGCCCCTACCACGGCCTCGTCCTCCGGCTCGGTGCCGGGCCGGAAGCGTTGCAGCACAGAGCCTTCCGGCCCGATCAGGAACTTCTCGAAGTTCCACTGCACGTCGCCGGCGGTACCGTCGGCATCCTGGGTCTTGACCAGTTCGGTGTAGAGCGGGTGCCGGTCGGGTCCGTTGACGTCGATCTTGGCGAACAGCGGGAAGCTGACGCCGTAGGTGGTGGAGCAGAAGGTGCTGATCTCCTCGGCGGTGCCTGGCTCCTGACCGCCGAACTGGTTGCACGGAAAGCCGGCCACCGAAAATCCCCGGCCGGAATAGAGCTGCTGCAGTCGTTCCAGACCCAGGTACTGCGGGGTGAGCCCGCACCTGGAGGCCACGTTGACCACCAGCACTACTGGACTCCCGAGTGAGTCGATGGTGCCCGGTTGGCCGTCGATGGTGGTCAGTGGGATGTCGAGGATGCTCACTGGTGCAGGCTAGCGAAGCGGCATCGCCTTGACGCGACGCTGGCCGGCGATGATCATGGTGCTCTGCCCGCAACTCGCCGGTGTTTTGTCTGTTTTGCCGGGCACTGCGCCATGATCGATGGCTTGCGGCCGGCGTTGCTCCGGCGAGTTGGAGATACCCCACAATCCCGCGTAGAGTGATCCCTCGGCGCGCGTGTCGGGCTGGTTTGTTGCTGGGCAATTCCGCTGGCGGCACTTCGAACACACATCCTCAACGCGCATCTTCCGGAGTAGGCGGGGCGGCAACAGCTGCGCACGCCGCCCCGGGCAAGAAGTGTTGAGCTCACCGGCTCCTCGCGTCGCATTCGCTCAGAATGCAGCCGAACGAGCCGGTTGTGCCGTGCCGAGCGGGTGTCCCACCAGGGAATATCCCACCGGGTCGGCGCTGTTCAACGACCGGCACGAAATGCACTACCGACAGCAACAGATTGCGGAGGATATGGCGAAGAAGGACGGAGCCATCGAGGTCGAGGGCCGCGTTGTCGAGCCGCTCCCCAACGCCATGTTCCGGGTGGAGTTGGAGAACGGGCACCGCGTGCTCGCGCACATCAGCGGCAAGATGCGGCAGCACTACATCCGCATCCTCCCCGAGGATCGGGTGGTTGTTGAGCTCTCGCCCTACGACCTGACCCGCGGCCGCATCGTTTACCGCTACAAGTAACTGCGAGACACCCGGGACACCCCGCGGCGTCGAGCATCAGATTGAGGAATGCCATGAAGGTTCAGCCGAGTGTCAAGAAGATCTGCGACAAGTGCAAGGTGATTCGCCGGCACAGCGTCGTCATGGTGATCTGCGACAACCCTCGCCACAAGCAGCGTCAGGGCTGACGGGTAACCGCCAGCTCCGATGTCGCCCGGGAGACCGGGCACGCTCGGGAGACCGGGCACGCTCGGGAGACCGAGCACACCATCGCGTCACCAACCGTCGATGCAAGCACAGCCAGCACCACCGCTGAGTCGGACGGATTGCCCCCGGACTACCGGCCGGGGCCCGGAAAACTTCGGGACGGGACGCGACCGACACCTGTAGCGCCATTCCCGCCAGCCGGGAGAAACGGAGCACCTGCCAGATGGCACGTCTCATGGGCGTCGATCTTCCCCGCGACAAGCGGATGGAGGTCGCACTCACCTACATCTACGGCATCGGGCACACCCGCTCGCTCGCCGTTCTGAATGCCACCGGGATCAGCCCGGACCTGCGATCCAAAGACCTGTCCGACGAGCAGGTTCTCGAGCTGCGCGATGCGATCGAGGCGGGCGAGTACAAGGTCGAGGGCGACCTGCGCCGCGAGGTGCAGGGCGACATCCGCCGCAAGATGGAGATCGGCTCGTACCAGGGCCTGCGGCACCGCCGCCACCTCCCCGTCCGCGGCCAGCGCACCAAGACCAATGCCCGTACCCGCAAGGGCCCGAAGAAGACCATCGCCGGCAAGAAGAAGGCCAGGTAATCGACTATGCCTCCGAAGACTCGCACTGGCCCAGGCGTCAAGAAGGTACGCCGCAAGGAGAAGAAGAACGTCTCCCATGGGCACGCTCACATCAAGAGCACCTTCAACAACACGATCGTCTCGATTACCGACCCGACGGGTGCGGTCATCAGCTGGGCCTCGGCCGGCCACGTCGGCTTCAAGGGTTCCCGCAAGTCGACCCCGTACGCCGCCCAGATGGCTGCCGAGAGCGCAGCCCGCAAGGCAATGGAACACGGCATGCGCAAGGTCGATGTATTCGTCAAGGGCCCGGGTTCGGGCCGCGAGACAGCAATCCGCTCCCTGCAGGCCACCGGCCTCGAGGTAGGCGCGATTTCCGACGTCACTCCGCAGGCCCACAACGGCACCCGGCCGCCCAAGCGGCGCCGGGTCTGACGGGGAGAAGGTACACATCATGGCTAGATACACAGGACCCGTCACCAAGATCTCCCGCCGGCTCAAGACCGACCTCGTCGGTGGCGACCAGGCCTTCGAGCGTCGTCCGTTCCCCCCTGGGCAACACGGCCGAGCGCGCACGAAGGAGAAGGAGTACCTGACCCAGCTGCAGGAGAAGCAGAAGGCCAGGTTCACCTACGGCGTCATGGAGAAGCAGTTCGCGCGCTACTACGCCCAGGCCACCCGCACCAAGGGCAAGACCGGTGAAGCACTGCTGGTGATCCTTGAATCGCGGCTGGACAACGTGGTCTACCGCGCCGGCTACGCCCGGACCAGGCGGGCAGCCCGTCAGATGGTGACCCACGGCCACTTCGAGGTCAACGGTCACCGCGTCGACGTTCCGTCCTACCGCGTCGAGCAGTACGACATCATCACCGTGCGCAAGCAGTCGCTGGAGAAGCTGCCCATCGAGCTGGCTCGCCAGACTCAGGGCGATCGGCCCACCCCGGCCTGGCTGCAGGTCGTCCCAGACACCCTGCAGATCATCATCCACCAGCTGCCGGTGCGCGCCCAGATCGATTCGCAGATCAACGAGCAACTGATCGTCGAGTACTACTCGAAGTGAGTCGACGTCGTCGCCTCAATCGGGGCCAGAAGTGACCCGACTTCGTCGTCTCACTTGTGGCCACAAGTAGTAGCAGTCGCCCGGCCGGTGGGGAAGCGATTCCGTCCGGCCGGGCATCGGCAGGCCGCAGTTGCTGCGGCACCGCCGGCAGTACCGGCAGTACATCCGTGACGTCATATAGCGGACGTCACCTGAAAATCGGGAGAGGAATTCCCTGTGCTGATTTCCCAGCGCCCCAGTTTGTCCGAGGAAAGCGTCTCTGAGAGCCGTTCACGGTTTGTCATCGAGCCGCTGGAGCCCGGATTCGGTTACACCCTCGGCAACTCGCTGCGGCGAACGTTGCTCTCGTCCATCCCAGGCGCCTCGGTCACCAGCATCCGGGTCGACGGCGTGCTGCACGAGTTCACCACCGTGCCCGGCGTCAAGGAAGACGTCACCGAGCTCATCCTGAACGTCAAGGAACTGGTCGTTTCCAGCGAGGACGACGAGCCCGTCACCATGTACCTGCGCAAGCAGGGCCCGGGCGACGTGACCGCCGCCGACATTGCGCCGCCGGCCGGTGTCACCGTGCATAATCCCGATCTGCACCTGGCCACCCTGACCAAGAAGGGCAAGCTCGAGATCGAGCTCGTCGTCGAGCGCGGCCGGGGCTACGTTCCGGCCTCGCCGAACAAGGTCGTCGGCGCCGAGATCGGCCGCATCCCGGTCGACTCGATCTACTCGCCCGTCCTGAAGGTGACCTACCGCGTCGAGGCAACCCGTGTCGAGCAGCGCACCGACTTCGACCGTCTCGTGCTGGACGTCGAGACCAAGCCCTCCATCTCCCCGCGTGACGCGTTGGCCTCGGCCGGCACGACCCTGGTGGAGCTG
>JALYVF010000241.1 GCA_030853385.1 Actinomycetota bacterium
GTGTCCGCCAACTTCTCGATGATGAGCTAACTCGCTGCAGCCGCCCAGCAAAAGCAGAAGGGATGGCCAGCAGGGTCGGAGTACACCTGGAACTTCTCGTTGGCCTCAGGATCCGCTGCCTCCTGCAACAGCTTTGCCCCCAGCGAGCTGGCCCGCTGGTGTGCCGCCTGCAGGTCGTCGACCCACAGGTCGAGGTGGATCTGCTGCTGTTGGACGCCATCCGGCCACGGCGGGCTCACGTGGTTGGGGGCCAGCTGAAACCCCATCCGCCACTCGCCGTCGACGATGACGCTGTGCCAGTCGTCGTCGGCGTCGACCGTGCCGCCGAGCAAGGCGGCCCAGAACGCGCTCTCTGCGTTCAAGTCGGCGGCGTCGAAGACAATGACGGTGCGCTTGATCTTCATGTGGCCCTCCACGATTTGGTCACCGGACCACTGCGGTCCGCTGGCCCGACCGTAGGACACTCTCCGGACGTTCCACTTCCGCGATACGCACAGGTGTTTCGGTGGCCGCGGTCGACGCGCTCGTCCGCTGACGGCCGTCACCCGCTGGCACTGCTCGCAGGCAGGTAGCGGAAAGCTCGCGCGACGCGCCGCGATCATCGGCGTGTCCCGACAGGATTCCGCTACGTCGGGGGTCCGCTACCTCGTCAGTCGGCCACGTCGGGGAGTCAGTGCTGCGGCGTTCGGATGGAAAAGATCACCAACGGGGCGCTGGCAGCAACCAACACCGCGGCACCGAGGAACGTCGCCGGCGTGCCCAACTGAGCAGCGGCGATTCCCACTACGGCGGCGCCGATCGCCGTCCCGCCGTCGAACCCGGCGTTCCAGACCGCGCTGGCCGTGGTCGCCTGCGACTGGCCGGCCCTGGCGAATGCCGCTACCAGGGTGAGGTTCTGCACCGCGCCGAAGCCGACGCCGAGCAGGGCCGAACCGATGACGATCACCGCCGCGGCGCCGTTGTCGCTGAGCAGTCCACCGGCCACGATCAGCAACCCGACGATGGCGGCTACCGACGCCAGCGGCAGTAACAGCCGCAGCCCCATCCGGTCGACGAGACTGCCGACCAGCCACCGGCTTAGCGCACCGGTGGCGCCGAACGCGAGCAGCGACACCGACGCCGTCACGCCGGACGGCCGGACAATCGGCAGGTAGGTGAGCAGCGCGCCGCCGGCCACCGTCACCACCAACAGCACGACGGCAGGAGACAACGTCGCCCGCACCGCCGAGCGGGCCGAGTGGGTGCCGCTGTGCTCGACCCGCTCCGCGTCACGCACCGAACGGCCGAGGGCTACCGCGGCCGGGATCGCCAGTAACGGGGCGACGCCGATGAAGGCCACCCACTCGAAATGTCGGGACGTCGCCAGCGCCACCCCGACGGGGACGGCGACCAGGTTGGGCACCGCGATCGCCAGGCCGTACAAGCCGATCGCCTCGCCGCGCCGATCGGCGGGCACCAGCTGCGCACAGAGCAGTGCGCCAAGCACGGTCAGGATGCCGAAACCGCAGCCGCGGACGATCGAGATCACCAGCACCCACCGGAGCTCGGCACTGACGGCCAGCAGTGGGGCGGGCGCGCCGATCGCCACCAACCCGGCGATCAGCACCGGGGTGAGTCCGAACCGACGGGTCAGCAGCGGCACGAGCGCCTGGGTGCAGATGGTGCTGGCCAGGAAGGCGGTGGTCACCAGCCCGGCGATGTCGTCGCTGGTGCCATTGGCCGCCACCCAGGACGGCAGCGACGCCAGGGTCAGGAAGAACCCGCTGAAGCCCAAGAACGTATAGACCATCAGGCGCCTGATTCCGCGCAGCTGCCACAGTGAGGAGGCCCGCGGTCGGGCGGTGTCGGAGATGTCTGGCTGCCTTCCGGTCGTGCAGGCCGGACGGCACTGCCGCCGTCTACGGTAAGTGCGCAGTGCGGAACCGTTGACATCAGACTCGGTTGAGTTCGAGGGTGGGGCGTCGGCCCCGCACAGAAGGAGCAGCATGACGGACTTCATCATCGACAAGACCTTGGCGGCACCGGCCGGCCCGTACAGCCACCTGGCGGTGGCCGGAAACCTGGTCTGGACAGCAGGTTTCGGGCCAGCGGATCCACAGACCGGCGCCATTGCGGACGGCATCGAGGCGCAGACCGAGGCCACCATCGACCGCCTGGTCACTGCCCTCGCCGGGGTAGGCGCGAGCCTGAGCGACGTGGTGAAGGCAACCGTTCACCTGGCGGACCTGGCCGACTTCGCCGGCCTCAACACCGTGTACGGGCGCAGGTTCACCGAGCCGTACCCGGTCCGGACCACGGTCGGCTCGGCGCTGATGAATATCTTGGTGGAGATCGACGTGGTGGCCGTGCTGCCGGACCGCACCGGCTGACCCCTGTCCCGTGCTGGTCGCGAGTGGCCGGTCAGCGACTGGCGGGTCGCGAGTGGCGGTCGCGAGCGGCGGGTCGCGAGCGGCGGATCCGGAGTGGCCGGTCAGCGACTGGCGGTCGGCGACACCGCCCGGCATCGACCCTGGTGAGCGGTCTGCCGGCCACCTTTGCTGATGTGGTGTCGTGGAACGGTCCTGGCCAGCTCGGCCATCTATGTAGCCCCCCTTTGTAGTTTACCTTCTTATCTGTTACGATCAGCACGTGCTTGCACACCAGGACGGCGCGGCTGCCGAACAGGCCGCCGCGGCAACAGCCAGGGAACTCCGCGCACTGGTCGGCACACTGCGCCGCCGGCTCCGCGAGGAGGCGCCGGCGGGCGAGTTCACCCCGTCACAATCGTCGGTCCTCGGCCGGCTGCACAGTCAGGGACCGTCAACGCTGACGGCCCTGGCGAAGGCGGAAGGGATGCGCCCGCAATCCATGGGCGCCATCATGACCGCCCTTGAGGCCGCGGGAGCGACCGTGGCCGCACCGGACCCGAGTGACGGACGGCAGACCATTTGGTCGCTCAGCGATGCCATTCAGGACACCATCTACGCCGGCCGCATCGCCAAGGAAGGCTGGTTGTTCAACGCCATTCGCAACACTCTCACGGCGCAGGAGCAGGAACAGCTCGCCACCGGTGTCGAGCTTCTCAAGCGCCTCGTCGACTCATAGTCGGACACCCCGCCAGGCAGTAGACCGCAGTCCCACCACCGAAAGTCGTTGTCACCTAGCGCATCTCACTCGATGCTGCCCGACCGCCGTTGCCGGCGCCGGCAAGTATCACGGAATCAGGAGCAACCCATGGCAGTCACCACCCTCGACCCACAGATCGCTCTCATCGTTATCGACCTGCAGAACGGCGTCGTCACTCACCCGACGGCTCACCCCATTGACGGCGTGGTAGACAACGCCGCCCTGCTGGCGGAAACGTTCCGCCGCAATGGTTTGCCGGTCGTCCTGGTCACCGTCGGCGGCGCGCCGGCCGGCCGCACCGAACAGGTCCGCAACACTGCTGGCCAGCTGCCGGCAGGCTGGGCCGACCTGGTACCCGAACTGAACCAGCAGTCCGGCGACCACACGGTGGTCAAGAAGACCTGGGGCGCCTTCACCAACACCGGGCTCGACGAACACCTGAAGAATCTCGGCGTCACCCAGGTAGTACTCGCCGGCGTAGCCACCAGCATCGGCGTGGAGTCGACGGCCAGGCACGCCCACGAGAACGGCTACCACGTGACGCTCGCCCTCGACGCGATGACAGATACCAGTGGCGAGGCGCATGCCAACAGTGTCGAGCGGATCTTTCCCAGGCTGGGCGAAACCGGCAGCACCCAGCAGATCGTCGATCTGCTGGCCAACACCCGACCATGACGATGACAGCGGCAAAAGGCTTTACTACCAAGCCTTTTGGCTGGCGATTCACCGCCCCGCTGCTGCTGGGTTCGACGCTGAACCCGATCAACAGCTCAATGATCGCCACCGGCCTGGTCGGCATCGGCGTCGACTTCCATCGCGGGCCAGGCGCCACCGCCATCCTGATCTCGGTGCTCTACCTGTGCAGCGCGGTGATGCAACCCACGATGGGCAAGCTGTCCACCCTGTTCGGGCCGCGGCGGGTATTCCTGTCCGGCGCGGCGATCCTGCTGATCGCCGGCATCGTGGGGGTGACGGCGCCGAACTTCGGTCTGCTGTTACTGTCGCGGGCGCTGATCGGAGTCGGCACCTCGGCGGCCTACCCGACAGCGATGGCGCTGGTCCGCCGACGAGCAGACTCCAGCGGCATCGGAGTACCGAGCCGGGTGCTCGGCAACTTCTCGATCGCCTCGCAGATCACCGTAGTTTTCGGCCTGCCACTCGGCGGGGTGTTGGTGGGAGCCTTCGGCTGGCGCGCACTGTTCGCGATCAACATTCCGTTGGCGCTCGTCAGCCTCGCCTTCACCCTCACCGGGGTGGCCAAGGACGATCCGATCCCGGCCCAGGACAGGCAGCGCTGGGTGACGGCGCTCGACCTTCCCGGCATCGCGCTGTTCGCCGGGACGATCACCAGCCTGCTGCTGTTCCTGGCAGATCTGACAGCGCCGACCTGGTGGCTGCTACCCATCGTCATCGTCCTGGGCGCTGCCCTGCTGACCTGGGAACGCCTGGCCGGTCGCCCGCTGATCGACGTTCGGATGCTGGCCACGAACATGCCGCTGCTGCGCACCTACTTGCGGCAGGCGCTGGTAGCGCTCGGCATCTACGCAGCTCTCTACGGCGCCAGTCAATGGATGGAGCAGAGCGCCCGGCTCAGCGCGTCAGCGGTCGGGCTCATCCTGCTGCCACTGTCCGGACTCAGCATCGTGATCGCCAGGGTGGTTTCCGGAAAGGGTTGGGTGCGCTGGCCGCTGATCCTGTCCGGCGTCGCACTCATCCTGACCGCGGGCGTGATGCTGCTGATTACCCACGAGTCCAGCGTCCTGCTGTTGATCGTGATGTCGCTGCTGTTCGGCTTCACCAACGGTTTCAGTGGCTTCGCCAACCAGGCGACACTGTATGTGCAGACGCCAGCCGAGGACATTGCGGTGGCATCGGGGCTCTATCGAACGTTCGCCTACATCGGGGCGATCTTCTCTGCCAGCCTGATCGGCATCACCTTCGGGCCGGCTGCCACCGACAGCGGATTCCACACCCTTGGCTGGGTGATCGGCGGCCTCGGCATTGCCGTCGTCCTGCTGACCGTGTTGGACAGCCGCATCCCCGCGGGATGCGAATAGCTTTCCGGGGCTGCAGGCACCGCGGACGGCCGCCTTCGACAAGCAGCCCACCGGTGCGCCGAGCTGGCTCACGGCGATAACGCCGCTGACGGCCAAGGACAACGCGGTAGATACCTCGGCGTACTGACGTACGGGCTGCTCCGTGAGCCCGCCATTCCCTCCCCGCGGCCGGCGGCGAGTTGAAGCTTCCCGCGGCCCGCGGCGAGTGGAAGCTTCGGCGTCGCGCAGTGCGCCGTTACTTCGTCGCGGTCAGTGTGTCTGCTTGTTCGGTCAGCCAGCGCTGCCAGTCATCGACGCCGTCGCCGCGGGTGGCCGAGCAATGCAGGATCGGCGCGGACGGGTTGACCTGCGCCAGGCGCTGGGTGAAGTCGTCGACGTCGAAGTCGACGTAGGGCAGCAGATCGATCTTGTTGAGCAGCACCAGATCAGCGGTGCGGAACATGTTCGGGTACTTCAACGGCTTTTCCGCGCCCTCGGTCACGGACATGATGACGACCTGGCTGTGCTGCCCGAGGTCGAACAGGGCGGGGCAGACCAGGTTGCCGACGTTTTCGATGAACAGCAGAGCTCCGGGTTGCGGGTCGAGGGACCGCAGCGCGCCGCCGACCATGTTGGCATCCAGATGGCAGCCGCCGCCGGTGTTGATCTGCAACACCGGCGCCCCGGTCGCCCGGATGCGGTCCGCATCGAACATCGATTCCTGATCGCCCTCGATCACGGCCACCGAACGTTCAGAGTCCAAACCGCGCAGCGTCCGTTCCAGCAGCGTGGTCTTGCCCGAGCCCGGCGAGCTCATGAGATTGACCGAAAGGATCCCGCGACTGGTCAACCAGCCGCGGTTATGCGCGGCCAAGTGATCGTTCTTGGCCAGGATCTGCTGTTCCAGGACGATCGTGCGGGCATCGTCCGGAGCCTCGTCCTGGCTGGCTGTGGGCGGGTGATCGTGGGAGTCCGCGTGCTGGGAGTGCCCGTCGGGGGAGTGCCCCGGCACGGCGATCGGTTCGCTCATCGTGGCGGCGGAGTGTCACGGTCGACGCTGCCCGCTGCTTCGGGCGCCGGATGGGAATGAACGTAGGTGTGTCCGCTGGTGTCGACGTGCTGATGGGCGGTGTGCCCTTGCGCCTGGTCGGACTCGGCCAGCGTCGTTGTCTTACCGGTCACCGGGTCGGTCATCCTGACGTCGCTGTCTGCTGAACATCCGCAGGTCACGCACATGGTGATCTCCTGTCCCGGCCGGTTGTCCACACGGCGTGCAGCCAGCGACCAGCATCTGTCACGGTAGAACCGGGTGACCGACAGGGCAAGCGATCCGGTCATAGACCGCCCGTTGGGGAGACCTACCGATGAGCAGTAGTAGCCGCTGAAGTAGTCGGTTTGCACGCTCGCAGCGTTGAGTCGCCGCCCGGCCGCACCCACGCCGGCGATCATCGCTGGTGGCCCGGAGACGTAGACGCGGCGAGTGGCGATGTCGGGCACGGCGGCGGCCGGATGGTCACCCTGTTCATGGTGGGTTGCAGCGTGCGCGTGGTGATCGGCGCCCTGCCTAACTGCTCGGCTGCCTGCTGGTGGCGTCCGGCCGCAGTCTTAGCCATCATTTCTCTCCTGATCGTTGTCGATCGCGTCGACAGGCTACCGACGCCTCCCGGCTACCGAAGACTGGCCCATTCTCACCGCCGGCAACCGACATGCCCGCGACCGGTCGGAGCCGGCTGACGAAACCAGGACCGTTGCTTCAGTTCGGATCGGGTACGGGTGGGGTGGTGGCTGCTGCTTAATGGGCTTGGCAGTTGCTGCACAGCCCGTGCAACTGCAGGCTGGCGTTGTTGTCCAGCGTGTAGCCGGTGGCCTGCTGGGCCAGGTTGACGGTCGCGGCCAGCGCTGCTGCCGGGACTTCGGTGACCGCGCCACACGAGGTGCACACGGCGTGGTGATGCGGGACATCCGCGATCCCGTACGTCGCTGCTTGATCGGCGATATCAGTACGGTGGGCGAGCCCGATTTCCTGAAACGTCGTGACCGTCCGATACACACTGGACAGGTCTGACCCCGGCAGGCCGGCCTCGATTCGTTGATAAATCTGGGCCACCGTCAGGTGTCCTTCGGCCGCGGCCAGCACCTCCAGCACATGCATGCGAACCTCGGTGCAGCGCATACCCCGTTTGTGCAGCGCTCGGCGAGCCAGAGAGCGGACACTGCCTGATTTCAGCGCACCTACGTCGCCAGCCACGACGGCCACCCCTTTCCTGATGCCAAGTGGTGCCGCGGGTTTGAGTCGGGTCGTGCCGCTGGCACATTCCGTCAGTACACACCCATCCGGGGGTCACCGGCCCCCGAGGATCACCTTCAGGGTGCATCGTGCGCTGACTGTCAGCCTGAGCGGGATCCCGAGCATTGCATCGCGGGATCGGCGTGTCCAACAACGGCGGTGGCATCTATCATCGGCGGGGCGGCAGCGGCCCGACAAGCCCGCGGCGGCGGGGAGATGGCGTCGAAAACCAGATCAACCTGGCCTTCATCCAGCACTTGGCGGCGGTGACAACGGCGTGCACCTGGCCGGCGAACAACAGGACACGGCGGCGAGTTTTCCGCTGCCCGCGACAGACGACATCCACCGGCGGCGGCTGGCCAACCGTGCCGTCGGAGTCAGCGCCGCCGGCCTGCCGTCACCGCGTTGATCGAACTGGGCTCGGCGGATGCCGGCTGGGGCGCCGCGGGCGCCGCGATCGGCATT
>JALYVF010000252.1 GCA_030853385.1 Actinomycetota bacterium
TGTTCGGTTACGTCGGCGATCTCCGGTCGCGGACCCAGGGTCGCGCCAGCTACTCGATGGTGTTCGACAGCTACGCGGAAGTTCCGCAGAGCGTGGCCAAGGAGATCATCGCGAAGGCGACGGGCGAGTGACGGTGCCCCCGACTTCAGTCGGGCGCCACCCCGCCACCCCGCGTTGCATCCCACAGTCGTTGACGGTAGGGGAGACATCCCGACCGCCACCGGGTCCGGGCCACCACGGCCCGGTCCAGATCCACCCAACAACGTCTGAAAGATCCAGTCGGGTCGCCGGGCGTTTTCATCAGTCCTGAGGAGGACCGCAGTGGCGAAGGCCAAGTTCGACCGCAGCAAGCCGCACGTCAACATCGGCACCATTGGTCACGTTGACCACGGCAAGACCACCCTGACCGCAGCGATCTCGAAGGTGCTGGCGGACAAGTTCCCGGACGTCAACACCGCCGCTGGCTTCGACGAGATCGACAAGGCGCCGGAAGAGCGTCAGCGCGGCATCACCATCAATATTTCGCACCAGGAGTACACCACCGCGAAGCGTCACTACGCGCACGTGGATGCTCCCGGCCACGCGGACTACATCAAGAACATGATCACCGGTGCTGCCCAGATGGACGGCGCCATCCTGGTGGTCGCCGCCACTGACGGCCCGATGCCGCAGACCAAGGAGCACGTGCTGCTGGCCCGTCAGGTCGGCGTGCCCTACATCCTGGTCGCGCTGAACAAGGCCGACATGGTCGACGACGAAGAGATCCTGGAGCTCGTGGAGCTCGAGGTCCGCGAGCTGCTGGCCTCCCAGGAGTTCGACGAGGACGCACCCGTTGTCCGCGTCTCGGCGTTGAAGGCCCTGGAGGGCGACCCGGAGTGGACCAAGAGCATCGAGGCCCTGATGGAGGCCGTCGATGAGTCGGTCCCCGATCCGGTCCGCGACCGGGAGAAGCCATTCCTGATGCCGATCGAGGACGTTTTCACGATCACCGGTCGTGGCACCGTCGTCACCGGCAAGATCGAGCGTGGCGTGCTGCAGGTCAACGAGACCGTGGAGATCGTCGGCATCAAGCCGAAGAGCTTCCAGACCACCGTTACCGGCATCGAGATGTTCCGCAAGCTGCTCGACTCCGCTCAGGCCGGCGACAACGCTGGGCTTTTGCTGCGCGGCACCAAGCGCGAAGAGGTGGAGCGCGGCCAGGTTGTCGTGAAGCCCGGTTCGATCACCCCGCACACGGACTTCGAGGCGCAGGTCTACATCCTGGGCAAGGACGAGGGTGGCCGTCATACGCCGTTCTTCAACAACTACCGTCCGCAGTTCTTCTTCCGCACCACCGACGTGACCGGTGTGGTGAATCTGCCTGAGGGCACCGAAATGGTGATGCCGGGCGACACCACCGAGATGACCGTTCAGCTGATCCAGCCGATCGCCATCGAGGAGGGTCTTCGGTTCGCCATCCGTGAGGGTGGCCGCACCGTCGGCGCTGGTTCCGTCACCAAGATCATCAAGTAATTTGTTCCGGCGGGCCCGGTGCCTGCTTGAGCCATCCCCAGACCCCCACTCGCTTGACGGGTGGGGGTTTGTGGCATTCCGGTGCTTGCCGGGCCAGCCCAGCCCTGTCTGGCACCGGCCCAACACAGTCCTGCCCTGCCCTGCCGGTGCCGCCTGCACGCGCCGCCCTGCACGCGTGCCTGAGCCTGCCCATGTCCCACCGTCTGTCTACCTGTCGGATCTGGCGCAGACCGGACGCTGCTAGTGGTTCGCAACGCGCTGGAGCGTTGCGAACCACTGACCCGGCGCGCTTTGGCGCCCGCACCCAGGGCTGGTGCGTTCTGGCTGGAGCGTCATGGCGGCGCGCTCTGGCCCAGCCGCGTTGCCCGTCGGTCCACTCCGGCAATCAGTACCCGACACCGATCGGGGGACGGGCTGCCGCCGTTCCTCGGATACCTCCGCCGTCGACCAGCCGACGGCGGGCCACGCAGGCGCGGCGAATGCGGTCCAGCAATCGCGCCGGATCCGCCAGGTCACTCCAAATCACCCGGATGACGGAGCCAGCCCAACTCGGTGAGCTGCTCCGGGGACATGCCGACAACGTGCCATTTCCGTTGCACCGTCAACGCGGGACGACCGAAAGATGTGGATGGCGAGGGTCGTGTGGACAACCTGCCACGGGGATGACTGCTCAGACCGCACGCTGCCAGTGGTTCGCAACGTGTGGTGGCGTTGCGAACCACTGGACCAGTGCGAGATCGAGTGCGTAGAGGGCTCGAACCCCCCCCGTCCGGCCGCTCGCCCCGCCCCGCCGCTGGCCACGCCGCCAGGGCAACGGCTTGAGCTCAAGGACAGTTGACGTTCTAATCTCGTGGTCTCGAACCGACCGACGAAGGATGACCGAATGCTGATCTGCGTGACGTGTGCCGTCGAACACGACGAGCCGACTCCTGAGGTATGCCCGATCTGTGCCGACGAGCGGCAATGGATGCCGGCGGGCGGGCAGCAGTGGACCACACTGGAGAAACTGGCAGCCGCCGGTCAGCAGCTGACCTGGCAGGACAACGAACCCGGGATGGTGGGCATCTCCACCGATCCGGGCGTCGGGATCGCGCAGACCGCGCAACTGGTCAGCACACCGACCGGCTCACTGTTGTGGGATCCGGCGGGGTACGTGGACGACCAGACGGCAGCAAGAGTGCTCGAACTCGGTCCGGTGCTGGCCATCGCAGCGAGTCACCCGCACATGTTCGGGGTGCAGGTCGAGTGGTCGAAGAGACTGGGCGGAGCGCCGATCCTGGTCTGCGCGGCGGACCGAGAGTGGCTGGGCCGCAACGACTCCGCCGTCGAGCTCTGGTCCGAGCGCAAAGAGATCACCGACGGCGTGACGCTGCTGCAGACCGGCGGTCACTTCGCCGGCAGCGCCGTTGCGCTGTGGTCGGCGGGTGCCGGCGGAAAGGGAGTACTGCTCACCGGCGACACGATCGCGCCCAATCCCGACCGCCGGACGGTCGCCTTCATGCGGAGCTTCCCGAATCGGCTGCCGTTGTCCGCGGCGGTGGTGCAACGGGTGGCCGCCCAGCTGGAGCCATTGGACTTCGACCGGATCTACGGCAACTTCAACAACAAGATCGACGTCGACGCCAGGGTCGCGCTGCGGGCATCGGCTGACCGGCACGCCGCCTGGGTCCGCGGCGACTTCGACCACCTCACCTGACCGCCGCTGCCCCGACGGTGGCGTTGGCGACACCAGCCGGGACAATGGCCTGGTGAGCGGATCGACAGCGAGTTGCCGGGTGGCACTGGTGTCGATGCACACCTCACCGGCCGCGGTACCTGGCGCGGGTGACGCCGGCGGGATGAACGTCTACCTCGACGCGCTCGCCGGCCGCCTGGTGGGCGAGGGGTTCGCGGTCGATCTGTTGACCAGGCGCACCGACCCACAGCAACCGGAGGTGGAGGTACTCACCAGCGGCGCCCGGTTGGTGCATCTGGATGCCGGCCCTGCCGATGAGGTGGCGAAGTCCGACCTGGCGAACCATCTCGCGGAGTTCGCGGCCGCCATCGCCGAGCTCGGCTGCTACGACGTCGTGCACTCGCACTACTGGCTATCCGGCATCGCCGGTCTCGCCGTCGCCCGAGCCTGTGGGGCACCGCATGTGCTGAGCCTGCACACCGTCGCAGCCATGAAGAATGCCACGCTGCCGGCCGGCGACGACCCGGAACCCGAACGTCGGATCCGGTGGGAGCGGGAGCTGGTGCTGCAGAGCGCGCTGACGATCGCCGCGACAGCGACTGAGGCGCAAGCGATCCGGCAGTTCTATCACGCCGATCCGCAGCGGGTGGCGGTGGTCACACCCGGCGTCGATCGTGACCTGTTCACCCCCGGCGGCCGGCCCCCTGGCTGGCTTCCGGAGCCGCTCAGAGTGGCCGCCGAGAATCGCGGATACCTGTTGGTAGCAGCCAGGATCCAGCCGCTGAAGGGGCAAGACGTGGCAATCAGCGCGCTGGCCGCGTTGGACAGCGCAGACCGTCCGCTACTGGTGCTCGCCGGTGGCACCAGCCCAGGCTATGAGGACTTCCGGACCGAACTGGACGCCCTGGTCGAGTCGAACGGATTGAACAGCGAGGTGTGGTTCTTGCCCGCCCAGTCCCGACCCCGGCTGGCCGAGCTGATGCGCGGCGCCGCCCTGCTGCTGGCACCGTCGCGGTCGGAGACCTTCGGTTTGGTGACCCTGGAGGCCGCCGCCAGCGGCGTGCCGTCGGTGGTGCCGGCGGCAACGGGGCTGGCCGACGCCGTCCGCGGCGGGGTATCCGGCGTGCAGGTCGCCGGCTTCGAAGCCGAGAGCTGGGCGACCGCCATCCGCCGGCTGCTTGAGAACCCGGAAACCCTTGCGGCACTGCAGGTCTCCGCCAGGCAGTATTCGGCAGGATTCAGCTGGGACAAGGTGGCACGAGAACTCGGCAACCACTACCGGGCGCTAGCGGCAAGCGGGCAGCAGGACTCACCATGCTCGGGCTGACGGTGCGGCGAGCGCTGCTGGTGCACGCCCACCCGGACGACGAAACGCTGGCCACCGGCGGCACCATCGCTCGACTGCTGGACGACGGCTGCTGGGTTGGCGTGCTCACCGCCACCCGCGGCGAGCGTGGTGACGTGGTGCCAGGAGCGCTCCCGGCCGGCGCCGACCTGGTGCCGACCCGATTGGCCGAGCTGGCGTCCGCCTTGGGAGCACTCGGCGGGGTCGAGCACTTCTTCCTGGGTGCGCCTCCCGCCAGGGCGCAGGGTGCGGCGCCGCGCAGCTATGCCGACTCCGGAATGCGCTGGAGCACAGCGGGTCTGGCCGTTCCGGTCGACGAGGTGACGTCCGACAGTCTGACGGCCGCGCCGCTGGACGAGGTGGTCGGCGACATGGTCGCCGCCATCACCGCGACCGCGGCCGATCTGGTGATCAGCTACGACGAGCCGGGCGGTTACGGCCACCCCGACCACGTGCTGGTGCACCGCGCGGCGCTGGCCGCCGCCCGAGCGGACGGCGTGCCGTTCGCCGAGGTGGTGCCGCCGGCGCTGGCCGGGAACCTGGAGGGTGTGTTGACCGTCGATGTTGGCCGGCAACGCACTCGGGTCACGCGGGCGCTGGGCGCCTACCGCACTCAGCTGGAGCAGGTGGCGCCCGATCACGTCGTTCACGTCGGCGGGCAGCGGCAGGATCTACCGACGGTCGAGTACTTCCGGCTGCGCTGAAGACGGGCAACCTGTCGTCGCGGGCGCGAGGGGCGCCCCGTCATTCATCGCGGGTACCCTCGGCCAACCGGACCGCCACCACACCGTCGATGTCGCCGAGTTCCTGCAATACCTGGTCGGTGTTCCGCGGACCCTCGAGTTCCAACAACAGGTCGACCACCGGCCGCGCGTCGTCCTGGCCGGCCCGTGCATCGGTGTGGTGGATCAGCTCCAGATCCACCACATGGTTCCCGGATGCCGTGCACACCTGAACGATGGTGCGCAGCAGGCCGCGACCGTCCTCGTAGGTCACCCGCAGCAGTGCCGAGCTGAACTTACCGGGAACACGTTTCAGCAGGATCGGGAAGCCAAGGCTGATGATGAGGTAGAGCACCGTCACAAAGGCGGCAATCGTCAGCAGTCCGGCACCAGCAGCCATTCCGATGGCGGCGGCCAGCCAGACGGTTGCGGCTGTCGTCAGCCCGCGCACCAGGTCTCGCCGGACGAAGATCAGCCCGCCACCGAGGAACCCGATACCGGAGACCACCTGGGCGGCGATCCTGGACGGGTCGAGCGTCACTCCCTGCCCGATCACGTCGAAGAAGCCCCACTTGGACACCACCATGAACAGCGCCGACCCCACGCCGACCAGGGTGTGGGTCCGCAAACCGGCCGACTTCTGCCGCCACTGCCGCTCCAGGCCGACAACGGCGCACAAGCCCAGCGCCACCGTGATGTCCAGCAGTTCTGCCCATTGGTGCGACAACAGGTGTCCTCCACTGCTGCTCGACAGCAAGTCCTGCGCAACCGTGTGCGCTGGTGTCGTTCGACCATAAGGCCGGCGATCCGGCGCGGGGCGGACCGCAACGCACAGCGCGCCTGGTGGCTTTCGGTGCGATGATGCGGCCATGTTCATCGCGATCGCAGCGGCGGTGGCCGCGACGCTTGGGGGCGGCGCTGGTGTTGGTCGGCAGCGACCGCAGCAGGGCGCAGAGCGCTGCCGTCCAGCGGCTCTTCCCGCTGCTGACGGTCGTCGCCTTGCTGGTGAGTTGAGCTCGCCGCGCTGTTGTTAGCGTGAGGGTACAGATCTGACGGCAGGAGTCCTATGACCGAGCATCACCCACCGGACCTCGACCTCACGCTGTCGGTGAACGGTGATCGGCACGACGTGACGCTCGACCCGCGCACCACCTTGCTGGACGCGTTGCGCAACCGACTCGGTCTCACCGGCACCAAGAAGGGGTGCGACCAAGGTGCCTGCGGTGCCTGCACGGTGCACGTTGATGGCCGACGCGTGCTGAGCTGCCTGATGCTCGCCGCGCAGGCCGATGGGCGGCAGGTGCGCACCATCGAAGGTGTTGGTACGCCCAGTGATCCGCATCCGATGCAGCAGGCCTTCATGGACAACGACGCCTTCCAGTGCGGCTACTGCACACCAGGTCAGGTGATGTCGGCGCTGGCTCTGATCGAGGAGGGTAGGGCGGGCAGCGATGCCGAGATCCGGGAGTCCATGTCCGGAAATCTGTGTCGTTGTGGCGCCTATCCACACATCGTGACCGCGATCAGGGCAGCGTCAGGGCAGCCAGAACGGCCCGGCTCCTGATGCGCCGCTTCGACTATGCCCGCGTCCGATCGGTGGCCGAGGCCGCCGCCGCCGGTGCGGCGCCCGGCAGCCAGTTCCTGGCCGGCGGCACCACCCAGTTGGATCTGATGAAGGACGGGGTACTGACGCCGTCCAGGCTGGTCGACCTGACCGCCTTGCCACTGCGCGACATCGCCGTTGGAACCGGAACACAGGGCAGAACGCTGACAGTCGGCGCGTTGGTGACGATGGAGCAACTCGCGGTCCATCCGGAGCTAGATGGGGCTCTGGTGGTTCGCGAATCGCTGCTGGCCGGTGCCTCTGTGCAGCTGCGCAACATGGCCACTATCGGTGGGAATCTGTTGCAGCGCACCAGATGTCGCTACTTCCGAGACCCGACCGTTCCGCACTGCAACAAACGTGACGCCGGATCCGGCTGCGCCGCGATAACGGGGCACGCCAGGATGCACGCCATCCTCGGCGCCAGCCAGAGCTGCATCGCGGTACACGCCTCCGACCTTGCTGTCGCCCTGGTAGCCATCGGTGCCTGGGTCCAACTGACCGGCCCGACGGGGGAGCGGACCGTGCCGTTGACCGAGTTCTACACGTCGGCGGCCGACGATCCAGCAACCGAGAACGTGCTGGACGTCGGCGAGCTGATCACGGCGGTGACGATCCCACTCCCGGCCGCCGACGTTCGATCCGGATACCTCAAGGTCAGGGACAGGGCATCGTATGAGTTCGCATTGACGTCCGCGGCGGTACTGCTGGATGTCGACGACGGACAGATCCGTTCCGCCGCAGTCGGTCTCGGCGGCGTCGGAACGGTGCCGTGGCGAGCACGGCGCGCGGAGCAGCTGCTGACCGGCGCGCCGGCGACCACTGCGACCTTCAGGGCCGCCGCCGATGCCGAAATCACCGACTGTTTCACCGTTGCCGGCACCGAGTTCAAGGTCGAGCTGGCCAAGCGCACGTTGGTGCGGCAACTGGAAACCGTGACGGCGCAACCATCGGGGGACCCGCGATGACGACCACCGAAACTTGGGGCGAGACCACCACGGTCAGCAAGGGACGCACCGAAATCGGTGCGGGTATCAACAGGGTCGACGGACCGCTGAAGGTTGCCGGTCTGGCGCCCTACGTCAACGACTTCGCCCCCGACAACCTGTGCCACGGGGCGCTGGTACAGAGCCCGATCGCCGCCGGCCGGATCACCGGAATCGACACCGCGGCCGCCGAGGCCGCGCCGGGCGTCATCGCCGTCCTTCACCACCAGAATGCTCCGGCACTGGCCGACACCTCCGTCAAACCACCACCGCCGTTCCAGAACGCGGAGATCAGCCACCGGGCGCAATACCTGGCGTTGGTGATCGCCGAAACCGCCGAGCAGGCAACGGATGCCACCCGGTTGGTGCACATCGACTACGCCGTCACCGATGCGCTCGTCGACCCGCACGATCCGCGGGCAACGCCGGAAGAGAACATCTTCGGCTCCGACACCGACCGCGGCGATCCCGATGCGGCATTCGCCAGCGCGGACGTGGTGATCGGCGCGGAATACACGACCGCGGAGAACACCAACAATCCGCTCGGCCTGTTCGCCACCATTGCCTGGTGGGACGGCGACAGCGTCACCGTGCGCGACGCCACCCAGGGGCCGGGGGGCACCTCTACCGGGCTGGCCAAGATCTTCGGGATGAAACCGACAGCGGTCAGGGTGCTGGCGCCCTACCTCGGTGGTGGATTCGGTGCCGGTCTGCGGGTCTGGCCACACATCGTGGCGACCGTGATGGCGGCCAGGATCGTCCACCGGCCGGTTTCGGTGGTGCTGACCAGGCCGCAGATGTTCACCGGGATCGGGCACCGGCCGAACTCGGCGCAGCAGCTGAAGATCGGGGCGCTGGCCGACGGGACGATCACCGCCGTCGAGCACCTGTCCACCATCACCACGGCGATGCACGACAACACCTTCGAGAACGCCACCGACGGGACCAACTCCGGCTACGCCTTCTCGAACCTGCGCACCAGGGAGCGGCAGATCCGGTTGAACATCCCCAGCGCCGGCGCGATGCGGGCACCTGGTGAGGCTCCGGGCAACTTCGCGCTGGAGACCGCTATCGACGAGTTGTCCTACGCGCTGGACCTGGATCCGCTGGATGTGCGGCTACGAAACTACGCGAACATCAACCCCGCCAACGGTTTCGAATGGTCCAGCAAGGCGCTCGACGAGTGCTATGCCCGCGGCGCGGAGCTGATCGGCTGGCGGGATCGACCTCGGGAGGTCGGCTCGCTGCGGGATGGCAACTGGCGTATCGGCTACGGGATGGCCGGCGTGTCGTTCTTCTGGTGGCAGCCGCCCTGCACCGCCGAGGTGACCTTGCGGGCCGATGGCACGGTGCTGGTGCAGGCCGCGACCTCCGACATCGGTACCGGCACCTACACGGTGATGGGTCAGCTGGCCGCCGAGCTGCTGGACGTTCCGGTGCCTGCCGTCACCGTCGAGCTCGGCGATTCGGCGATGGCGACGGCGGCCGGGGCCGGCGGATCCGGGCTGACCGCCGCCCTCGGCAACGCCATTGCCGATGCCTGTCGCCAGCTCAACGCACAGCGCGGAACGACCGACACCGCAACGGAATCGGTCGTCGACATCACGGCCATCGGGTCGAGCGAACCACCGGACCCGGCGGAGGTGCAACTGTCGCCGTCGGGCGCGTTCGCGGCCAGGTTTGCGGTGGTGCGGGTGGACGCCGACCTCGGCATCATCCAGGTCGACCGGCTGGTGTCGGTGGTTGATGCCGGCCGGGTGCTGAACGAGAAAACGGCGCGCAGCCAGATCGTCGGCGGCACAGTTGGCGGGATCGGACACGCGCTGTTCGAGGACACCCTCACCGACACCGACACCGGTCGGGTCGCCAATGCCACCCTCGCCGACTACCTGGTACCGGTGAACGCCGATGTGCCGCCGCTCGAGGTGGAGTTCGTCGGCAGTCGCGATCGGTACAACGGCATCGGGGTGAAGGGTGTCGGCGAGATCGGGCTGGTCGGCGTTGCCGCCGCGATCGGCAACGCGATCTTCCACGCGACCGGAAAGCGACTGCGGGACATTCCGTTCCGCCTCGACCGCCTGTTGTAGGAGGCCGCCGGCGACGCTGCCGATGGATATCGGTTGCGGCGCGACCGAAGTGACAGCGACCATGCTGTGGTGACCAATGGCGAGGTGTGGCTGATCGTTGGTGCTCAGGGCGCCGGGAAGTCGACGACAGCGGATCTGTTGGCCCGCACCTTCGCACGTGGAGTCCATCTGCGCGGCGGCCAGTTCTATCGCTGGGCGGTCCGAGGGTGGCGGCATATCGGTGAGCACCCCGACGACCCTGTTGCCCGCACACACCTGCTGCTGCGATACCGGCCGTCCGCCGTGGCTGCCGACGAGTACTGCCGGGCAGGGTTCACCACCGTGGTGCAGGACAACATCTTCGGCCAGGACGTCGTCGACTGGCTCGACCTGGTGCAGACCCGGCCCCGACATCTGGTGGTGCTGCGGCCAGCTGTCCAGGTGGTGCGAGAACGAGACCGGATTCGACAGGCCGAGTCGGGAAAAGTCGCCTACCGCGAGGGCGAGTCCACCGTCGACCAACTCGACGCCGCCCTGGGTCGCACGCCCAGGATCGGCCTCTGGCTGGATACCTCGGAGCAGACCCCCGACGAGTCCGTCGCCGAGATCGTTGCCAGGCAACGCGAATCGCTGGTGCGCTGAGCTCGTCAGCCCAGCTAGACGAAGATCGAGATCACCAACACACTCAGGAAGCCGACGACCGACACCAGGCATTCCATCAGCGACCAGGTCTTGAAGGTCTGCCCGACCGTCAGCCCGAACGACTCCTTCACCAGCCAGAACCCGGCGTCGTTGACGTGCGACAGGAACAGCGAACCGGCACCGATGGCCAGCGCCAGTAGGGCAGCGTGCGCGGGCGAAAGCCCAGTGGCCAGACCGGCAATGATGCCGGCAGCGGTGGTGGTGGCCACCGTCGCGGAGCCGGTCGCCAGCCGAATCACCACCGCCAGCAGGAAGCCGAGCAGCATCGTCGGCACCCCGAGGCTGACGGCGGCCTTGGCGACGGTATCGCCGACGCCGGCGCTGATCAGGCTCTGCTTAAATCCGCCGCCTGCGCCGACGATGAGGATCACCGACGCGATCGGCCCAACGCTCGCCGTCAGCCGCTTGGTGATCGAGTTGCTGGTGAAGCCGACGGCATAGCCGAAGGTCACCATCGCCAGCAGCACTGCGAGCGTCATCGCGACCAGTGGCTCGCCGATGAAGTCGACAACGATGCGCACCTTGTTCGCGGCATCGGTTTGCCAGATGATGTCGGCCAATGCCTTCAGCAGCATCAGCACCACCGGGAAAAGAATGGTCCCGACGGTGACGCCGAAGCTCGGGCGCCGTTCCAACTCCGCGTCGTCCGTCGTCAGGCCAGGTCCCTTGGAACCCGTGCTGCGAGCTGGCTTTCCGGCGTCAGCCGACGCTGTGTTGTCACTGCCGGAGCCGGTCGTCAGCCGAGCCGCCGGCGCGTTCTCCGCGCCGATAGGCACCCAACGGGCGGCCAGCATCGCGAACAGCGGTCCGCCGATGATCACCGTCGGGATCGCCGCCAGCAGCCCGAATGCCAGGGTGAGTCCCAACGGTGCACCGAGTGCGGCGATGGCGATCAGCGGTCCTGGGTGCGGCGGAATGAAGCCGTGCAACACCGACAGCCCGGCGAGCGCCGGAATGCCCACCTTCATCAGCGGCAGTTTGGTCCTGCTGGCGACCACCACGATCACCGGCAGCAGCAGCACCAGCCCGATCTCGAAGAACATCGGCAACCCGACGATGGCGGCAACCAGCGCCATCATCCAGGGCACGACGGCCGGCCGGGCCTTGGCGATCAGCTTGTCCACCACCTGATTTGCGCCGCCGGAGTCGGCCAGCAGTTTGCCCAGCATGGCGCCGAGCGCGATCAGCAGGCCGACCTCCTTCAGGGTGTCGCCGACGCCCTTCTCGAAGTTGGTGATCGAGTCGGCAATCGGCACACCGCCGGCAATGCTGAGTACGGCGGAGCCGAGCACCAGCGCCAGGAACGGGTGCATCTTCAACCAGGCGATCAGCACAACGATCACCGCGATGGCGATGACGGCGACCAGCAGCAGTCGGGTATCGTGCCCGGTCCACGGCATCTTCGCCTTCTCGGCCGGCGTCGGATCGTTCGCTGCCAGCAGCGGCGTCGCCACCACCTGCAGTCGGGTGGCGAGCCCATCGATGACGGACATCATGTGGTGCCTTTCGTAGCGCGTGGGAGTGCCGTGGCGGGGGTGAGTGCTGTCATGAGTCGGCGAAGGGGGTGGCGGGGACCGACGACTCGCCAGGTCGAGGAGAGCCGAAGCCGGACGACCCGACGTCCGGCCGCAGCGCCAGCCGGCGAATGACCTCGGCGGCGATCTGGGCGGGCTTCAGCGAGATGTCCACCAGCAGGAAGTTCTCCTCGGCGGTGGGCGGCTCAAGGGTGTCCAGCTGCGATTCCAGCAGTGAGCTCGGCATGAAGTGACCTGTTCTGGCGGCCATCCGGCGACCGATCCTGGCGCCGTCGCCGGACAGGAACACGAAGACCACGTTCCTGCCGCGCAGCACCACCCGATAGGAACGACGCAGCGCAGAGCAGGTGATGATGCCAGGGATGCCGGCCATCGTGTGCTCGGTGATCCAGGAAGCGATCGTCTCCAGCCACGGCCACCTGTCCTCGTCGGTCAGCGCGACGCCATCGGCCATCTTCTGGACATTCTCGTCCGGGTGCATGTCGTCACCCTCGCCGAGGTCCCAGCCGAGCTGCCCGGCCAACAGCCCGGCCACCGTCGACTTGCCGGATCCGGCGACACCCATCACCACCAGCACCGGTTGCTCGCCGCCAGCCGGCACCGGGCGGGCGGTGTCCGTCGCCGGGTCAAGGCTGTCGGCCGGCTGCCGATCGGTCGGATCTGCCACCCGTTGACCCTAGGACTGCCGCTCGATCCCGGCGAGGCGGCCCGCTGATCGGGCTGCTGACCCGTCGGGCCGTTCGTGGAGCGCCCGGCCGCCGACTATTCGCAAACCGCAGCGGCAGACCGACTGGCCGGGATACGGTGCGCCGACCATGACGGACAACGAGCGCAGCCGTGCCAACGGGCTGATCTGCGAGGCGCACCGATGACCCGCCGGCGGTGGATCCTGGCTGCGCTCGGAGTGGTGTTGGTGATCGGAGTGGCAGTGCTGGCCGGGTTCTATCTGTACTTCGCCCAGAAGCCGCCGGCATTCGTCGCCGTCCCTGACATCTACCGGGTATCGCCGCCCGCCGGCACCGACGGTCGAAACGTCAACTATCCGCCCAACATCACCATTGACGGCACGCCGGTGCTGGTGCAGACCGACGGTGTTGACACCGTTCAGGGCCGGCTGGAGGCTCGTATGTTCGTCCGGGTTGGCGCCTTGCAGGGCGACCTCGCCACTCAGTCTGCCGGCGGCAGCTACGCCAAGGGCGCCAAGATCCACGTGGGTGGCGTCACCGTCGAGATCCTCGACCTGTGGGACGAACCCAGCAGCGAGAATGACGCCGTCGACGTCCGCGTCACCAAGCCTTAGCGCAACGCCCCGAATTGAGGGTGATGCGCAACACGGCTGGTCGTCGAGAGCGGGGCCGAGTTGTCTGATGCGCCGCTCGTGAGGCATACTTTTCTCCGTTGCCCTGACCGGGTTGCGCTTCAGTGCGGCCTGCAACAGATCACCAGCAGTACGACCAGCAGTACATCAGTGCCTCTCTCACGGTGATCGGCAAGGGCAGCCACCACGAGTACGACCAGCGCTCCCTGCGAGCGCTGCCGGTCCGTGCGGACCATCCACCCATCATCGGGCAAGGGCGGACGCATGAGTCGGTGGGGCGACACGCCCGACCGCGTGGACCGGTGAACCCGGATTGCTGAACAGCGGCAGCGGACTGCCAAGGGAACTCCCTTGGACGGGCCACTGGGATACGACCCCGATCGGGGGAGTACCACCGGAGACTGTGCACGCGTCAGGGGCAGGACAGACGACGTCAGTGCAGCGATATCAGTGCCCGGCCGGACGGCCAGGCACCGACAGACGAGTGAAGGACGGCAAGCGTGGCGGGACAGAAGATCCGCATCAGGCTGAAGGCCTACGACCACGAAGCGATCGACGCCTCAGCGCGCAAGATCGTCGAGACGGTGACCCGCACGGGTGCCAGGGTCGTCGGCCCGGTGCCGTTGCCCACCGAGAAGAACGTGTACTGCGTCATCCGCTCGCCGCACAAATACAAGGACTCGCGCGAGCACTTCGAGATGCGTACCCACAAGCGCCTGATCGACATCCTCGACCCGACGCCGAAGACGGTGGACGCGCTGATGCGCATCGACCTTCCGGCGTCGGTCGATGTCAACATCCAGTAGGGATCTTCCGACTTCACAGCCCTGGAGATGACGTTCTTTCAGGAGATGGGTTTTCAATCATGGCCAACACTTTGAAGGGCATCCTGGGCCACAAGCTCGGGATGACGCAGGTCTTCGACTCCTCGAACCGGATCGTCCCGGTCACCGTCGTCGCCGCCGGTCCAGTCGTCGTCACCGCTGTCCGCACGGTGGCCAGCGACGGCTACAACGCGGTCCAGTTCGCCTTCGGCGCCATCGACCCGCGCAAGGTCACCAGGCCGGTCGCCGGTCACTTCGCCAAGGCGGGCGTCACGCCGCGTCGGCATATCGTCGAGCTGCGCACCGAGGACGTCGCCGACTACACGGTCGGCCAGGAACTCACCGCCGAGCAGGTCTTCGAGGCCGGCGCACAGGTCGACGTCACCGGTACGTCCAAGGGCAAAGGCACCGCCGGCGTCATGAAGCGTCACGGCTTCAAGGGTCTGTCCAGCGGACACGGTGTGCACCGCAAGCACCGCGCCCCCGGTTCCATCGGCGGCTGCTCCACCCCAGGCCGGGTGTTCAAGGGTCTGCGGATGGCCGGCCGGATGGGCAACGAGACGGTGACGACCCAGAGCCTGACGGTGCACGCCGTCGACGCCGAGAAGGGGCTGCTGCTGATCAAGGGCGCCCTGCCCGGCCCCAAGGGCGGCCTGCTCATGGTCAAGACCGCCGTCAAGAGCTCCGCTGCAGGCATTGCCGCGGGCGGGAAGGTGAACGCCTGATGACCACCAGCGATATCACTGTGCAAATCACGAAACCAAATGGTGCGGCCGACGGGTCGGTCGAGCTGCCGAGCGAGATCTTCGACGCGGCGTCGAACATCCCGCTGATGCACCAGGTCGTGGTGGCCCAGCTGGCCGCGGCGCGCCAGGGCACCCACAGCGCCAAGACGCGTGGCGAGGTTCGCGGTGGCGGCAAGAAGCCGTACCGCCAGAAGGGGACAGGCCGGGCCCGTCAGGGTTCGACCCGTGCGCCGCAGTTCGTCGGCGGCGGAACGGTCCACGGGCCTGTACCGCGCGGCTACTCGCAGCGCACCCCCAAGAGGATGAAGGCCGCCGCCCTGCGCGGTGCCCTCTCGGACCGGGCCCGCTCCGGCAACGTACACGTGCTGTCCTCACTGGTCGACGGCACTGCGCCGTCCACCAAGGTGGCCATCGCTGCGCTGGCCGCAGTGGCCACCTCGCGCAGCGTGCTGGTCGTCCTCTCTCGCGAGGACGAAGCCGGCTGGAAGTCGCTGCGCAACGCCGACACGGTGCACCTGATCAGCTCCGATCAGCTCAACACCTACGACGTGCTGGTCTCCGACGACGTGGTGTTCACCAAGTCCGCGTTGGACGAGTTCCTGGCGTTCGCGAAGCCGGGTAAGGCCGGCTCGGACAACTCAGTCGCCGACGAGACTGCCGCGGACGCCAAGGATTTCGGTCCGGACAGCCACCCGCCGTTGGCCGACGACAGCGAGCCGGAGGGCTTCCCGATCAAGGGCAACGCCGACTCGATGCTGTACCACGTTCCCGGAAGCCGGTTCTTTGCCGCGACTGTCGCCGAGGTGTGGTTCCGCACTGCAGCGGCCGCAGAAGCCGCCGGCTTCCTGCTTCCGCCGAGCCAGCGCAAGGAGAGTGACAAGTGATTGCCAACCCGCGCGACGTCATCCTGCGGCCCGTCGTCTCCGAGAAGAGCTACGGCCTGCTCGAGAACGGTCGTTACACCTTCGAGGTGCACCCGGACGCGAACAAGACGCAGATCAAGATCGCCATCCAGCAGATCTTTGCCGTCACCGTCGTTTCGGTGAACACGCTCAACCGGATTGGCAAGCGCAAGCGCACCAAGTTCGGCTACGGCTCGCGGAAGTCGACCAAGCGGGCGATCGTCACGCTGTCCCACGACAGCAAGCCGATCGAAATCTTCACGGGCGCCTGAGGACTAAGGGCACAGGACAGGAACAGATATGGGTATCCGTAAATACAAGCCGACGACCCCAGGTCGCCGCGGATCTTCGGTCAGCGATTTCGCCGAGATCACCCGCGACTTCCCCGAGAAGTCGCTCGTCGCCCCGCTGCACTCCAAAGGCGGCCGCAACGTCCACGGTCGGGTCACCACCCGGCATCAGGGCGGCGGCCACAAGCGGGCTTATCGACTCATTGATTTCAGAAGAGCCGACAAGGACGGCGTGCCGGCCAAGGTCGCGCATATCGAGTACGACCCGAACCGGACGGCGCGGATCGCATTGCTGCACTTCGCTGATGGCGACAAGCGGTACATCGTGGCGCCGAACAAGCTGCGCCAGGGCGACCAGATCGAGACCGGTCCGGCGGCCGACATCAAGCCGGGGAACAACCTGCCGCTGCGCAACATCCCGGTCGGCACGGTTATCCACGCCATCGAGCTGCGGCCCGGTGGCGGCGCCAAGATCGCTCGCAGCGCCGGCACCAAGGTGCAGCTTGTCGCCAAGGAAGGCCCCTACGCCCAACTGCGGATGCCTTCGGGTGAGATCCGCAACGTCGATGTCCGTTGCCGGGCATCGATTGGCGAGGTCGGCAACTCCGAGCACGGCAACATCAACTGGGGCAAGGCCGGCCGGATGCGCTGGAAGGGCAAGCGCCCGACCGTCCGTGGTGTCGCCATGAACCCCGTCGATCACCCGCACGGTGGTGGCGAGGGCAAGACCTCCGGCGGCCGTCACCCGGTGAACCCCGGCGGCAAGCCGGAAGGCCGCACCCGTCGGCCGAACAAGGCCAGCCACAAGCTGATCGTTCGTCGTCGCCGTAAGGGTGGCAAGAAGCGATGAGCCAGCTAACCGCATCAAGCCGCGTCACCGAGAACAGAGCAGGAAGGTAGGCAACAGATGCCACGCAGTCTCAAAAAGGGCCCGTTCATCGACGACCACCTGCTCAAGAAGGTGGATGTCGCCAACGACAAGGGCTCCAAGTCCGTCATCAAGACCTGGTCGCGCCGCTCGACGATCATTCCCGACATGCTCGGGCACACCATCGCCGTGCACGACGGCCGCAAGCACGTCCCGGTGTTCGTCACCGAGTCGATGGTCGGCCACAAGCTCGGCGAGTTCGCACCTACCCGCACCTTCAAGGGTCACATCAAGGACGATCGTCGCGCCAGGCGCGTCTGATCCGCACGCCGAAAATCCAGAGAAGAGCACACTCATGAATCCGAAGGCTGGTAACACAGCTGCGGCAGCGGTTGAACTGCCGCGTGCCCGGGCTCAGGCGCGGCACGTGCGCATGACGCCGATGAAGGCCCGCAGGGTCATCGACCTGGTGCGCGGCCGGTCGACGGCCGACGCGCTGGCCATCCTGAAGTTCTCCCCGCAGGCGGCCGCAGAGCCGGTCGCCAAGGTCATCGCCTCGGCGGTTGCCAACGCGGAGAACAACCAGGGCCTGAACCCCGAAGCCCTGATCATCGAGACGGCGTATGCGGACGAGGGTCCCACCCTCAAGCGGTTCCAGCCGCGCGCCCAGGGTCGGGCGTTCCGGATCCGCAAGCGCACCTGCCACATCACCATCGAGGTCGTGGAAATCGTGACGGCTGACGATCAAAGGAAGTCCGGTCGGTCCCGTTCCAGGTCCACCGGTTCGAGTGCGAAGGGGAGGACCCGCTAGTGGGTCAGAAGATCAACCCGCACGGGTTCCGGCTCGGTATCACCACCGACTGGAGCTCCCGCTGGTATGCAGACAAGGCTTATTCGGAGTACGTCGCCGAGGATGTGGCCATTCGCAAGTTGATGGCCACCGGCATGGACCGAGCAGGCATCGCGAAGGTGGAGATCGAGCGCACCCGTGACCGGGTCCGCGTCGACATCCACACCGCGCGGCCCGGCATCGTCATCGGGCGCCGCGGCGCCGAGGCCGATCGACTGCGCGGCACGCTGGAGAAGTTGACCGGCAAGCAGGTGCAGCTGAACATCCTCGAGGTCCGCAACCCCGAATCCGATGCCCAGCTCGTCGCCCAGGGCGTCGCCGAGCAGCTGTCCAACCGGGTGTCCTTCCGGCGCGCCATGCGCAAGTCGATGCAGTCGGCGCAGCGCAGCGGTGCGGTCAAGGGCATCAGGATCCAGTGCTCCGGCCGGCTCGGCGGCGCCGAGATGAGCCGCAGCGAGTTCTACCGCGAGGGACGCGTGCCTCTGCACACCCTGCGGGCGGACATCGACTACGGCTTCTTCGAGGCCAAGACCACCTTCGGCCGGATCGGCGTGAAGGTCTGGATCTACAAGGGCGACAAGTCCGGCACGCTGGCCGAGCAGAAGGCCGCGGAAGCGGCAGCTGCCCAGCGCGCCGGCGCCGGCCGTGGCCCCGCCGCCGCCGACCGTCCCCGCCGCCGCAGCGGTGCCTCAGGT
>JALYVF010000253.1 GCA_030853385.1 Actinomycetota bacterium
GCGCCGCCGAGGGCGAACAACCAGCGGCCGACCGGCGGAGAGTCGGTGATCCCGATCGCCGTCAGGATGTAGCAGACTCCGACGATCGCCAGGCCCGTCGTCATGATCCAGCGGTCGCTGGCATCACGCGCTGCTAGGGCGCTGATGGTGTTGCGCACCGAGCTGTACGCGGCCGGCTGCTTGGACGCACCGATCACGGTGCCAGCGGCCAGCGCCATGGGCGCGACGCCGGCGGACACCAACGCCCACCTGTGCACTTGTCCGAGTGTGCTCCTGCACCAGGCAATTCAACGAACCGGACAACTAGCCGAGGCGGGCGCAGGGCGTCCCGCCGGCGAAGTAGTCGCTCAACGAGTCGACGGCTTCGTCGCCGAGCGGGTTCACCCCACGCCCGACGGCCAGCGAGTGCGCCACCAGCACGTGCAGGCACTTGACCCGGTCCGGCATGCCGCCCGCTGTGACGGCAATCCCCAAGTCGCCCAACGCATTCCGGGTCGCCAAGTAGGACTCATGGCCGCGCCGGTAGGCCGTAGCCAGCTCGTCGTCCGCCGCCAGCCGGGACGTCATGGCCGCCATCACCCCGGCGGATTCCATCCGGCTGACCGCCGAGTTCAACACCGAGCAGCACAGGTAGTACAGGGTGGGAAACGGTGTGCCGTCCTCCAGCCGCGGCGCGGTCTGCACCACGGCGGGTACCTGGTGCTCGCAGCGGTAGGCAACGCCGTTCGCGCCGCGCGGCGGCCGGCCGAGCTGGCAGACGAACAGTTCACGGTCCGCATCGGTCATCGGCTGGATGTCCAGCGGCGCGCCGAATGCCGCCCGAGAGTCGGTCACTTGTGCGGAACGTCCTCGGTGAGCGTGTTCCACAGCTGGCCGTACCACGGCTGCAGCGCGTCCTTCGCGGCCGTCGACGACTTCGCCGATCCGGCCGCCGTCTTCGATCCGGCCGCCATCGGCGCCGCGGCCTGCGGGGCCACCACCCGATACACGGTCTCGCCGGGCGACACGTACTGCAGACGTCGACGGGCCTCGGCCTTCACATAGTTCGGATCCTGCAGGGCCGCCTTCTTCTGCTGAAGATCGGCCACCTGCTGCTCCAATTGTTGTTGCTGAGCAAGGGCTTTGGCCAGGTCGTCACGCTGCTGCAGGTAACTGCGCAGTGGCACAGCGATGGCCAGCGCGACGGCGATCAGCACCGCTCCGAGAACGGAGATCTGCCGCCACATCCCTGGCCGGCGCTCACCCCGCGGCACTGCAGCGTGGCGAGACCGCGAGGGCGCGACGCCGCCGGCTGTCTGGGAAGCCGACGCCGCCGGACGGTCGGTGTCCGGCCGGGACCGGGGACGGTCCGATCGTCCCGACGGCCCGCGCCGGCTGACGCCCGCCGAGCGCGCAGCAGCGCCCGGTCCGTTGGATCGGGTGCTATTACGGCGGGAGTCGCGCCGTGATGACTCGCTCATATGCCTGCTTCACCTCACCCAGCAGTGAACCGTGGGAAGGCCAATTCGCCGTGGTAACGCGCCGCATCACCCAGATTCTCTTCGATCCGCATCAGCTGGTTGTACTTGGCAACCCGCTCGGACCTGGCCGGCGCGCCGGTCTTGATCTGGCCGCAGCTGGTGGCAACGGCCAGGTCGGCGATGGTGGTGTCCTCGGTCTCACCGGAGCGGTGGCTCATCATGCAGCGGTAACCGGAGGACTGGGCCAGCGCCACTGCATCCAGCGTCTCGGACAGCGTGCCAATCTGGTTCACCTTGACCAGCAACGCGTTCGCCGCGCCCCTGCTGATGCCCTCTTCGAGCCGGTCCGGGTTGGTGACGAAGATGTCGTCGCCGAGGATCTGGATCTTGTCGCCCAGCTGGGACGTCATCGACACCCAGCCGTCCCAATCGTCCTCGGACAGTGGGTCCTCGATCGAGACGATCGGGTAGGCGCTGATCAGCTCGGAGTAGTAGTCGATGAGCTGGTCGGACGACTTCTTCTTGCCCTCGAAGGTGTAGCTGTCACCCGAGTGGAACTCGCTGGCCGCCACGTCCATCGCCAGTGCGATGTCGGAGCCGAGTTGGTAATCGGCGTTGCCGATCGCCTCGGCGATCAGGTCGAGCGCTGCCCTGTTCGAGTCGAGTGACGGAGCGAAGCCGCCCTCGTCCCCCAGCCCGGTGGAGAGCCCCTTCCTCTTCAGCACGGCCTTGAGTGCGTGATAGACCTCCGCACCCCAGCGCAGCGCTTCCTTGAAGGTGGGGGCCCCGATCGGCGCGATCATGAACTCCTGCACGTCGACGGCGGTGTCGGCGTGTGCGCCGCCGTTGAGGATGTTGAACATCGGCACCGGCAGGATGTGGGCGTTCGGACCACCGAGGTAGCGGAACAGCTCCAGCTCCGCCGAGTCGGCGGCGGCCTTCGCCACCGCCAGCGAGACGCCGAGGATGGCGTTGGCGCCGATCCGGGATTTGTCCGGGGTGCCGTCCAGATCGATCAGCAGCTGGTCGATGACGCGTTGCTCGGTGGCGTCGCAGCCGATCAGTTCCGGCCCGATCTCCTCGAGCACCGCCTCCACTGCCTTCTCCACGCCCTTGCCGCCGTAGCGGCCGGCGTCGCCGTCACGCAGCTCAACAGCTTCGTGGTCGCCGGTGGATGCGCCGGACGGCACCGCGGCGCGGGCCAGCGAGCCGTCATCGAGCGCCACCTCGACCTCGATGGTCGGATTGCCCCTCGAGTCGAGAATCTCTCGTGCTCCGATGAGTTCGATGGCCGCCACGGGCACACCCCTTCTGAATCGATACGGTGAAGTCGACTGAGCAGCCGGCCACAAAGGCTCACCGGCACGTCCGAGCTTAGCGGGAGCTCTCGACGGCCTCGGCGGTGCGGCCGGATCCTCCTTGCTGGGCGGGCGGCGATCAGCGGAGTATCCTCACCTTACTGGAAGTAAGGAGCCGTCATGACGTCCGCTACCGTCACGAGTAAGGGTCAGGTCACCATTCCCGTCGACGTTCGCACCAAGCTCGGGCTCCACCCTGGATCACGGCTCGCCTTTGTCCCCACTGACACGGGTGGATTCGAGATCCACGCGGAAGGCGCATCGATCAAGGACCTCAAGGGTGTCGTCGCACCACCGGCCACGGCCGTATCCATCCAGGACATGAACGAAGCCATCGCCACCGTCGCGACCACACCCGACTCGTGATCGGACTCGACACCAACGTCGTGGTTCGTTACCTGGTTCAAGACGAGCCGGAACAGTCGGCACAAGCCTCCGCGGTGATGGATGCGCTCACCGAGAATGACCCGGGCTACCTCAGCCTCGTCACCGTTGTTGAGCTGTACTGGGTCTTGCGGCGCGCCTACAAGATCAGCGCCGCTCGCTGCGCCGAGCTGGTCGGTCGCCTCCTTGATGCCCGTGAACTCAGAGTCGGCCAGGACTCGATTGTCAGAGCCGCCCTCATTGCCAGTCGCGAAGGCGCCGACTTCGCCGATGCCGTCATCGCCGAGCTCGGCCGCGTCGCCGGCTGTCAACATACGGTGACCTTCGATCAACGGGCCGCACGGTCCAACGGGATGCGACTCCTGGTCATCGACTGAACGCCTGACCAAGGTGCACGAGGTGCGGTTCGCCCTCACCTCGGAGGCAGGACTGAACGACGGTCTTGCCTTTCCGTTCGCCCACGCGGCGATCTTTCTGGCCGGCAGCGCCAGCATCGGCCAGTGGGGCTGGCATTTCCTGGACTGGAATCTGGTCGGCAAGATCGTGATCGGGGTGGTCGTCGGAGTCGGTGTCGGCTGGCTACTTGCCAGGATCGCCTTCCGGTCGCGCAGCGAATCGCTGCGGGTGGCCGAACGCGGCGATCCGCTGCCGGCGTTGGCCGTGCTGTTGTTGTTCTACGGCTGCAGCGAGGTGGCCGGCGGGTATCGCTTCCTGGCGGTGTTCTGCGCGGCCGTGACGATGCGGGCGCCGAACGCCGGCACGAGTACAACGCCGCCATGCACCAGGTGGTGGAGCGGCTGTGCACGGCATGTTGGCCATCCCGACCATGGCCTGGCTGGGTCGGCACCGGGAGCGGCTGGAAACCTGAGCTACCACGCCGGCTTCTACAGCACACCGATCCGGCGGAGCCGTGGCAGCACCTCTTCGCCGTACAGCTCCAGGAAGCGGGGCTGGTCGGCGCCTGGCGCGTGGAACACCAGATGGTTGAACCCGAGGTCGAGGTAGGTCTTGATCTTCTCGACATGCTCGTCGGGGTCGGTGGAGACGATCCAGCGGGACGCCGCCCGCTCAACCGGAAGCGCGTCGGCGAGGCGCTGCATCTCGATCGGATCTTCGACGTGTGTTTTCTCCTCGGCAGACAACGCCAGCGCCGCCCAGTTCTTGGTGTCCTGCAACGCCTTTTCCTTGTCGTGATCGAAGGACACCTTCATCTCGATCAGCAGGTCGATGTCCTGCAGGGTCCTGCCGACCTTGCCGGCGCCCTCGGTCAGCGCCGGCAACAGGGTGTCCGAGTAGAGCGCCGGGTCCTTGCCGGAGGTGGTGATGAAGCCGTCCGCGATCCGGCCGGCCAGCCTGGTGGCCGCCGGTCCGGATGCGCCGATGTAGATCGGCACCGGCTGCTCCGGCTTGTCGTAGATGGTGGCCTTGTCCGTCGAGTAGTAGGTGCCCTGGAAGGTCACTCGGTCTTCTGTCCAGAGCTTCTTGATCAGGCCGACGGCTTCCTTCAACCTGGCGAACCGCTCCTTGCCATCCGGCCATTCCAACCCGAGTGGCACCTCGTTCAGCGACTCCCCCGATCCGACACCGAGGATCATCCGACCCGGGTACAGCAGGCCGAGGGTGGCGAATGCCTGGGCGATCACCGCAGGGTGATAGCGGAAGGTGGGCGTCAGTACCGAGGTACCGAGCAGGATCTTGTCGGTCTTCGCGCCGACCGCACCAAGCCACGGCAGCGCGGCCGGTGCGTGCCCGCCGTCGTGTCGCCAGGGCTGGAAATGGTCGGAGATGAACACCGAATCGAACCCGGCCTGTTCGGCCAGCACCGCAAAGGCTGCCAGCTCGGTCGGCCCGAACTGCTCCGCCGATGCCTTGTAGCCCAGTCGAAGAGCCATGATTCATCCAATCGTCGCGTCGCCTTCCACCGTAGACAGCATCCGAGCGCCGGCTATTCCCGGCCCTGGCAGTCGGCGCCGCCGGAATCGACGGGCCTCAGCCCTCGACCACCACCCGGTCCGTGCCGGCCCGGCCGAACGTCTCAGGTGCGTAGACCTGCTCGGCCCTGGCCGGCGGTGCGACGAAGCTGCCCACGGTGGTCGCCTTGGTCAGGAAGCTGTACTCGTATACCCCGCCCTGCAGCTGGCTCGCGAACGCCTCGGCTCTGTCGTCCCGCAGATTCTGGTGGTCGTACCAGGTCGGGTACCAGCTCGCCGCGATCATCCCGCCCGCGTCCGTCGAAGTGCCGTCACCCGCAGCGGAAGCCTTCGGGTCTAGGTCCTTCGGCGTTGTCAGCAGTTCCGGGTTGAGGACCTGCAGACCGGCCGGTAACGGGTCGATCAGCGCAACGTGGGTATGCGCGCTGTGGCTCACCATGTCTACCCGCACCCGCACCGCGGCGCCGGCCTTGATGTGCCAGGTCCCGTCGACGGACTGGGTGACGTCGCCGGGATGGTCGACCGCCTGGTAGCTGCGGGAGACGACGAACCCGCGGTCCAGCGGCCCGATCTTCAGGTCCTTGAGGGCCGTCTGCAGGCCGAGCCGGTAGTAGAGCGTGCCGGTTCCGTCGTTGCGCACCGTCACGTTGGAATCGCCGGCCGCGATGAGGTTCGCGGTCGGGATGGATACCGTGGCGCGTTCGGTGGTGTGACCGGAGAAGTGGTGCTGGCCGGCGAACCTGTCGCCGAGCCAGACGCCGGCCACGAAGTCGGGCGTGGTCTTCTCGAAGGCATCGTAGTAGTGCCGCAACGCCAACAGGATGAAGGCGTTTTCTTGGACGTTGTCCCAGCGACCGGACTTCTGTGCAGCCATCAATCCGGAGACGATCTTGGGAATCAGATCGCTGCCGGGATCCGTCGCGATCAGTGCGTCAAGGACCAGGCCGTTGGTTCGCCGGTCCGACTGCAGTGTCGTCCAGGCGTCGTCGGTCACCGCGTTGGTGAAGGTCACCGAGCCGGCGTCGTCGACTGCGGCGTTGCCCACCAGCTGCGCCAAACTCGCCCGCACCGGCCCGTCCGTTACCACCGGCAGCAGCCAGGCCACCGCGTCCAACGGCAGCTTGCTCCCGCGCTCGGCGACCATCGCGTCGGCGGCAGCCGAGTCCCGATGTCCGCCCTGCATCCGGACGCGCAGGGCGTAGGCGCGCAGGGTGTCCCTGGTCTGCTGGCTCGCTTCCGCCGGTATGTGCGAGTCGATCTTGGTCAGGTATTGCTGTGCCCTGGCAAGGTTGTCCTTTCCGACCTTCGATCCGTGTTCGGCGGCCACCAGCAGCGCCTGGGTTGCCTGGATCGAGTTGAACGGATCCGACTTCTCGCCGTGCTGCCAGTAGGCAAACCCGCCATCGTCATTCTGCAGGGCGGTCAGCTTCTTGACGTCCTCGGCGACCAGTGCCTTCAGCGTCGCGGCCGACGGCATACCGGGGGCCGAGAATGCCTGCAACACGTCGCCGAGCGATCCGATCGCGATGACTTGGGCGGCCAACGCATCCGAGCTGTCGTAGTCGTAGTCCGCCAGGTAACCGACCGCATCCGTCAGCTGTTGCAGCGCCGTCGACGAGGTGCTGATCTGCAGGCCACCGAACTGTCCGACGACACCGGTCGGCGCCGAAACCGGTTGGCGCAGCACGTTTCCGCCACCGACGGTGCCGTAGGTGGCAAAGGATTCCGTGGTGGTCGGCGTGTAGACCGGTAGCTGGATCGAGGCTGCGTCCGCGTCGTCGCCGCTGACGGCGGCCACCCGGAACTTCGCGGTTCCGGCCTGGTCCGCCGACACCGGGAACTGTACCTCGACCCGACCATGGGCCGGCACTCGCACCTGCTGGCCGGCCGGACCGGTCACCTTCAGGTTCGCGGCTTGGATCACCACGTCGGTGGTCAGCGCCGCGTCCGTCTGGTTCTGCACCAACACCGGAAGTTCCAGCGTGTCACCGAAGTTCAGAAACGGTGGGGCCGACGGCCGGACGGTCAACGGCAGCGCCGCGGTGATCGTCGAGTCGGCCGAACCGAACTGGGTGTCGCCGGCCACCGCGACCACCATCACCCGGTATCGGGTCAGGTTGTCCGGCAGTGGCACGTCGATGGTGGCGCGCCCGTTCGTGTCGGTGGTGGCGGACGGGACGAACAAGGCCAGCGCGTCGAAGTTCTTACGTTCTGCGATGGCAGTTCCGTCCTTGGCCGGGGCGGCGGAGCGTGCGCTCCCGTTCGCGCCCGAGGACCCCGCCGCAGCGGCGGAGGACGCCGCCATCGGGGCCTGCGCCGATGCCGCGGCACTCGACGCAGCGGCACCGCTCGATTGGCCTGTGCCTGGCTGCGCAGGCAGCTGATCGGTCAGCATCACGGTGGATCGCCCATAGACCGTGCTGAGCCAGTTGTCCGGTTGCGGGTAGAACGACTGCAACGGGTCGGGCAGCTGGTAGCCGCCGAGGGCCAGCACTGCCTCGTCGGCCACCACGACCTCGAACTCGCTGCCCGCCAACGGCTTTCCCTGCTGGTCCGTCACCGTCACGTCGAGCTTGGTGGCGCCACCCGGTGCCACCGTCGACTGCCGCGGCTTGGCCGTCACCTTCAGCGTCCTGGCCTGGGTCGAGACGGTCAGATCGATCCCGCCGGTGGCATAGGCAGGGCGCAGTGGGCCAGCCGCACCCTTACCCGAGGCCGTTCTGGGTGCGGTGCCGACCACCTCGATGGAGACTGCTACGCCAGGGATCTCGGCATCGGTGATCGGCAGGCTGACAACCGCGGAGCCGTCCTTCACCGGGAACTTGGAGGTGGCGACGATCCCGTTGTGCAGCACCGTCATCAGGCCGCTGCCGGACCGGATCGGCGACTGCACCAGCAGCTGTGCTTTCTGGCCCGGCTGGTAGTCCTTCTTGTCCGGGACCAGGGTGAGCTGCTGGCGCCGCACCGAGGAGTCCACCGAGCCGTCGAGGCCGGCGACCCAGCGTGTCAGCTCCGATCTGCTGGTACGCCCGGCCTTGTCGGTGACGGTCGCGGTGATCCGGTAGCTGCCCGCCGCGGGTGGCTTGAAGGTGCAACTGACCGGACCGGTCTTCGAGGTAACGGCGCAGTGCTGGGTGTCCGACTCCGCATCGACCGAGACGCCGTTGACCATTGAGGTCGTCACCTTGCTCGCCGTCACGGCAATCTTCAGTCCGGCCGTCGCCGCGCCGTCGATGCCGGTGGCGATCGCGTGTACGACAAGGTCTTTGCCCTGGTTGACGAAGGTGTCGTCGCTGGCCAGGCCGACGTAGTACGACGCTGGGTGCACCAGCAGATCGGTGGTGCCGGCGATCGGCTGCCGGTTCGCATCGGTGACGGTGGCCTGAGCGGTGACGGCGACCGGCAGGCCCGAGTACTTCGCACCGAGGTCGCCGACCTGGACCTGCAGATAGTTGCTGCCGTCGCCGTCCGTGCTGCCGGCGAACTTCTCGACCTTGCTGGTGTCGGGATCGACCGGCGTGCAGCACGGCTGGTACGACCCACCCGGGCTCCCGCCGATAGGCCCCTGGCCGAAGCCGGCGTCGTCGACCTGCCACCACGGTGTCCAGATGCCGAAGGTGTAGTCGCTCCACCCCGGAGGCGAGTAGCTTGCCGCCGCCGTCCGGACCTGCCAATTCACCTGGGCACCGCTCAGCGGTCCGCCCGCGTAGTAGGTGGCGTCGGTGGCGACGGTGAGCTTGTCGCCGCTGACGTACGGGGCCTTGCTGTCGCCGTGCGTGGCGACCTCGAAGTCCGGAGTGCGGAAATCCGCGATCTCGAAGCTGTGGGTGAACGGATCGTCTGCTACCCCCTCGATCTTGGTCAGGGTGAAGTCGATCGAGGCGTTGCCCAGGTTGGCACCGGCGGGGATGGGCACCGTCACATTGAAACCGCCCAGCGTGCTGACATCCGTTGTGCCGTGGCCGATCTCGGTGCCGTACGCGTCGCGGACGGTGTAGGAGACCTTGCTGCCCCGCGGGATCGCGGTCAACGCTGCGGCGACATCGTCACCCTGCCGGCGCACCCAGCCCTTCACCGAGACGGTCTCGCCCGGCCGGTAGGTCTGCCGATCGTCGTTCACGAACCAGAGCAGCCGGTCCTTGGTCGGCGTGGTCTGCCAGCTGTTGCCCCACATCTGCGAGGGCAGCAGCGCTGTCTCGTTGCCTCGCCGGGCGAGCAGAGCTTCGGCCCCTTTTCCGGTGAGCGCCAGCGAGGCAAGACCGTCGGCGTCGGTGGTGGCCGCGTGCGCCGGTTCGACCCCTCCATTGCCGTCGACCATCCCGACGGTAACGCCGGACAGCGGGGAGCCGTCACGCAGATCGGTGGCCCAGGTCCGCAGCTGGGTGGAGTCGTTCAGCGCATCGAGGCCGATGGTGGTCTTCTGCGCCCACGTCATGGTGGGCTGGTTCTGCCAGTACGTTTCGTCGGTGAACGTTTCGGCGGTGGTGGGTTCGATCAGGACAACGACGTTGCCGGTCGATCCGGTCCTGGACAGCGCCGCTGACAGGTCGAGGGTGGTGGAGACCAACCGATTCGGCCGGCCGTTGATCTGCACGGTGCGGTCGACGAGCACCGGCCAGCCCGGGACGTCAAGGACGACGTTCTGCTTGTTGCCCTGGGACGACCTCACATAGAACCGCTGATAGTCCGGCCAGTCCGACGGCGATACCGCGAACACCCGCTCGCGGAACTCCTTGCGGTTGACGGTGTTCACCTTCAACGACGGCGAGTCGACCATCGGGTCGAGGGTGGTGATCGGCTGCGGGAAAGCATCAAGCCTGGCCGTCGCCGGGCTGATCGTGAACGACTCCTTCGCCGGGGCCGCCAGCTTCTGGCCGAAGGTGTCCACCAGTCCGGCGGGAACCGTCACCGTGTAGCTGGTGTCGGGCTGGGTGGCGCCCTGCACCACGATGTTCTTGTCGGCGACGGTCACGGTGGCGCCGCCAGGGATCTCCGGGCTGATCTTGATGGCGGCGGGGTCGAACACGCTGGCATCGAGGGTGTTGCTGAAGGTCAGCACCAGCGGTGAGGAGGGGTTGCAGGTGCCCCCCAAGTCGCACTGCGACGCGGCCAGCTTGAGCGCGGCGTAGGTGTGTCCGGTGAAGGTGGCGGCCTTGGCGGTGGTGCGTGGTCCTTCGGCGGAGGGGGTGCCGGCAGCGAACGTCACGGTGATCGGCTGATCGACGGGAAGGTTGCGGACCGGCCGGAACGCCACCACCCGACCGCCGGGCGCCGCAGCGGTCGCCTTGGCGGCGGCCGAGTCCGCAGCCACCTCCTTGGCCGTCGCCAGCCGCATCGGCCAGGAGGTTGTACCGGCGGTCGCCGTGATGGCCCGCTGCACGGCACCGGGTTCCATCTTCTGGTCGAAGACTGCCACGAACACCGGATCGAGCTCCATCGATGAGCCGGTCGGTGCGAACTGCGTCACCGTCGGCGGCGGGGTGGCGAACGTGAAGGTCGCGGCCTTGCCGAGGGTCCCGCCGTTGACCGAGCGGGTGCCGGCCGGCACCGTGACGGTGTAATTGGTCGCCATCGGCAGCCGGTCGACGTCTTTCGAGTCTGCCGCGAAACGCAGTGTGCTGGTACCGATCCACTGCCAGCTGCCGGCCAACTTCGGGCTGATGGCGACCGGGACCTTGGCCGCGGCCAGCTGACTGACAGTGGCCACCGGAACCATCGGCTGGTTGAAGGTGATGCTGATGAACGGCGCGATCGCCACCGCGCCCCGCGGTTGCATGCGCAGCACCGTCAGCGGTCCGGACTGGCCGACTGCCGGCTTGTCCGGCTTGTCCTGGCCGGGACCAGGGAACGGGATGTCAACAGTCTTACCGGCTTTCGGTGCCGGCGTGGTCTGCGTCGGCCAGCGGAACGGCTGGGCCAGCTTTTGGTCGTCCTGCCAAGGCGGCAATCGGTGGATGATGCCGGTGATCTGATCGGCGGACAGCGGCGTCCCGGCGACCACCTGCACCGGCGCGGCCGGCTGCTGCTGGTGTCCAGCACTGAGTTTCAGGCCGGCCGGCAACACCGAACCGGTGTGTTGTCCGCCCGCCGGGTCGACCGATGACGGGTCGGTCGGCTGAGTGCCGGACTGCTGAGTGCCGGACTGCTGAGAGTCGGACTGCTGTATATCGGACGCGGCCGTTCCGCTCGGGCCGGTGGCCGCCGCCTGCTGCGATCCGCCGGGACTCCCGTCGTTGCCGATCGAGATCCCGACCATTAGCGAGCCGAGTGCCAGTACCGCCGCCACCGCCGCGATCCACCGGCTGCGTCGTGGTGGCCGAACTTCTCCGATCATGCCGAGCCTCCCAGCGGCCGCCCCGCACGAGACAACGCCGCATCAGCAGGACGGAGCGACCCGACACAGAGGTTGCACCCGAAATCGACAACTTGCTCAGCACACCGCACCAGCGGGCCGACAGCCGGATCAGCTGTAGCGGTGACTCTTCTCCGGGTGCCCGGCGGGCCGGCGGCAACTGCGGTTGTTCATGCTCCGATGCCCACACAGCGCCTCGGCCGGCAAATCCTCGGCCGGCAAATCCTCGGCCGGCAAGTCCTCGGCCGGCGAGTCCTCCGACGGCACTTCCTTCGTGGACATTGTTTTCGTGGACTTTTTCGGCGTCGGCACCGTCGCCCGCTGTTCGGTCGGCTCGCCCGCAGGTTCGCTCGACGCGATCTTCGACCCGACCGCCGGCTCAGCGGCGGGGGCGGCGCCCTTCGCGGCCCGAGCTGCTGCATACCGGGCCTCTCGGATGGCCCTGGTCGCATCAACTTTGCTCACTCGCTCACCCTAGTGCTCACCACTTCAGGAAGGCTTGTGCTGCATCGCCCGACGAAGATCGGTGTTCAGGGTGCTGATCACATCGAGCGGGATCTCCTTGGGGCAGGCGCTGGCACACTCGCCGATGTTGGTGCAGCCGCCGAAACCTTCGTGATCGTGCTGGCTGACCATGGTGACGACCCTGGACGCCCGCTCCGGCTGGCCCTGCGGTAGCTCACCGAGGTGTCGCACCTTCGCGCCGACGAACAACATGCCCGATGCGTTCGGGCAGGCGGCAACACAGGCCCCGCAGCCGATGCAGGTAGCGGCATCAAAAGCCCGCTCCGCGTTGGCTTTCGGCACCGGCACCGCGTGGGCATCCGGCGCCGCACCGGTGTTCACCGAGATGTAGCCGCCGGCCTGAATGATCCGGTCGAACGCCGAGCGATCCACCACCAGGTCCTTGAGTACCGGGAATGCCCCGGCCCGCCACGGCTCGATGGTGATGGTGTCGCCGTCGGTGAACGAGCGCATGTGCAGCTGGCAAGTGGTGGTGACTTCCGGGCCGTGCGGCTGGCCGGAGATCATCAACCCGCACATCCCGCAGATACCTTCGCGGCAGTCGGAATCGAAGGCGACCGGATCCTCGCCGCGGGCGATCAACTCCTCGTTGAGGACATCGAGCATTTCCAGGAACGACATGTCGTCGGAGATCTGGTCCAGCTGATAGATGACGAACCGCCCGGCGGTCCCGGCCGCCGGCTGGCGCCAAATCTTGAGGGTGAATCTCACTTGTAGCTCCGTTGCTTGAGCGCGATCGCTTGGTAGGCCAGCCGTTCCTTGTGCAGGATCGGCGGCTCGTTGTCGCCGCCCCAGCCCCAGGCGCCGACGTAGAGGAACTCGTCGTCGTTGCGCAGCGCCTCGCCTTCCTCGGTCTGCGATTCGGCGCGGAAGTGCCCGCCGCAGGACTCGCGCCGGTGCAGGGCATCAACGCACATCAGCTCGCCCAACTCGAGGAAGTCGGCCACCCGGCCGGCCTTCTCCAACGACTGGTTCAGCTCTTCGTTGACACCGAGAACCCTGACGTTGCGCCAGAATTCGGCCCGCAGCGAGCGGATCAGCTCGATCGCCTTCGCCAGGCCCTCCTCGGTACGCTCCATCCCGCAGTACTCCCAGACGATCTGGCCGAGTTCCTTGTGGAAGCTGTCGACGCTGCGTTCGCCGTTGATGGCCAGCAGCTTCTGGATCCGCTCGGAGACCTCCGTTGCGGCCTGTGCTACCTCTTCGCGGGACGACACATCTTCGAATGGACCGCCGGCCAGATAGTCGCGAATTGTGTTGGGCAGCACGAAGTATCCGTCCGCCAGCCCCTGCATCAAGGCGGAGGCGCCCAACCGGTTCGCGCCGTGGTCGGAGAAGTTCGCCTCGCCGGCGACGAACAGGCCAGGGATGGACGACTCGAGGTCGTAGTCGACCCACAGCCCGCCCATGGTGTAGTGCACGGCCGGGTAGATGCGCATCGGCACCTGGTACGGGTCTTCGCCGGTGATCCGCGAGTACATGTCGAAGACGTTGCCGTACTTGTCTTTCACGTCGTCGATGCCGAGCCGGCCGATCGCGTCGGCGAAGTCGAGGTAGACGCCGCGGCGGAAATCGCCCACCTTCGGGCCGACGCCGCGCCCCTCGTCACACATGTTCTTGGCCTGCCTTGACGCGATGTCCCGCGGTACCAGGTTGCCGAACGACGGATAGATCCGCTCCAGGTAGTAGTCCCGGTCCGGCTCGGGGATCTGCCGCGGATCGGACTCGCAGTCTTCCCGCCTCTTGGGTACCCAGATGCGGCCGTCGTTGCGCAGCGACTCGGACATCAACGTCAGCTTCGACTGGTGCTCGCCGGATACCGGTATGCAGGTCGGGTGGATCTGGGTGTAGCACGGGTTGGCGAAGTAGGCGCCCTTGCGATGCGCTCGCCAGGACGCAGTCACGTTGCAGCCCATGGCATTTGTCGACAGGTAGAAGACGTTGCCGTAGCCACCCGAGCACAGCACCACGGCGTCGGCCAGCTGCGTTTCGATCTCCCCGGTCACCATGTCGCGGACGATCACCCCGCGGGCCTTGCCGTCCACCACCACCAGGTCGAGCATCTCGTGCCTGGTGAACGTCTCGACGCTGCCGGCCGCCACCTGCCGCTCCAGCGCCTGATAGGCACCGATCAGCAGTTGCTGCCCCGTCTGGCCGCGGGCGTAGAACGTCCTGGACACTTGCACGCCGCCGAACGAGCGGTTGTCCAGCAGACCGCCGTACTCGCGGGCGAACGGAACCCCTTGGGCCACACACTGATCGATGATGCTGCCGCTGACCTCCGCCAGCCGGTAGACGTTCGATTCGCGGGAGCGGTAGTCGCCGCCCTTCACCGTGTCGTAGAACAGCCGGTAGACCGAGTCGCCGTCCTCCTGATAGTTCTTCGCGGCGTTGATGCCACCCTGGGCGGCGATCGAGTGTGCGCGACGCGGAGAATCCTGATAGCAGAACGACTTCACCCGGTAGCCGGCCTCGCCCAGGGTGGCGGCAGCGGAGGCGCCGGCCAACCCGGTGCCGACGACGATCACCTTGAGCCGGCGCCGGTTCGTCGGGTTGACCAGCTTCGCGCCGAACTTGCGTCTGTTCCAGGCGGTCTCGATGGGGGCGCCGGGGAACTTGGAGTCGGCGATCGGATCCCCCACCCGATACAGCCCGTTGATCAGGCCGCTGGCATCGGACGCTGGCATCGCGACGTCAGCTGCCGGCATCGCTGCGTCCGCCGCGGGAGTGCTGGTGGTGGTCTCGGGAGCATCTGCCATGTTCAGTGCGGCCCTTACTTGATGACGCCGACGAGGATGAACAGCGGCGTGATGGCGAAGCCGACGGAGATCACCAGCGCCAGCCCGATGCCCGCGGTCTTGGCCACTCGACGGGATAAGGCCGACGATGTCCAGCCCAGCGTTTGGCACGCACTCCAAACCCCGTGGCGCAGATGCATGCCGAGAGCGGTCAACGCCAGCAGGTAGATCACGAATACCCACCAGAGCTGGAAAGCGTTGGTCAGCGCCACAAACGGGTCGGGTGAGTCGCCGCCTGGAGTGATCGAGTGAGTGGTGAATTCCAGGATGTGGAAGACGATAAACAGCAGCAGTGCCGCGCCACCCCAGCGCATCCAGCGGGACGACAGCGTCGACTTGACGTTCTTCTTGACGGCGTAGCGGATCGGCCTGGCATGGATCGACCGGTGAGTCAGTTTGACGGCGGCGTAGATGTGGATGAGCGCCGCGACGATCAGCACCGCGTCGAGCACCACCAGGAACGCCCCGTACGGCAGCATCGGCTGCAGGAAGGTGCGGATGTGGTGGGCGTAGGTGTCGTAGGTGAGGCGGCCGCCGAACGCCATCAGGTTGCCGTACATGTGCACAAGGACGAACCCGACGAAGACGATGCCGGTGACGGCCATCGCCATCTTCAACGCGATCGTGGTGCGGCGGCCCCGCGGTGGTCCGGCGGAGCGGCGTGCCGCTGAAGTAGTAGTGGCCACGCCAAGAACGGTAACCCTCAACAACTGCCGGACTGAGCCGTGATCGGCCATCTCTGCAGGTGGCGGGCTTCGCAGTAATGAGCGTCACCCTTCCAAAGTCTGATGACCGACTGCCGGGGGGGCCGGGCGGGGTAGGGGTGGTCGCGGCGGCGACGGGTGTGGCGGCTCAGTAGGAGGCCGGGAAGCCGCTCGGCGGGGCCGGGGGGCGCCGGTAGGTCGGATTAGCCGCGACCGCGGCGTCGGCGGCGGCGACGGTTGTTTCGCAGAGCTGGCGAAAGGCGAGCACGTCCAGACCAATGCACAGCATCGAGATCCCGTCCTTCAGCGCCTTGGCGCAGCTCTCCTTCGATGGGTTCAGGATCGGTCCGCCGATCACCGCGACACTGTGCTCCCGCGCCGCCGCGAAGACCGTCTGCTGTGCCTGCCGGATCTTGCTGCTGCTGTGCATGTTGGCGCCCTCGCCCATGGCGAACGCAAGCTCCCCGGCGGCGAAGACGAGCATCTTGACCTGGTCCACAGCACAGATCTCCCCGATGTGCTCAAGCGCCTCGACGGTCTCGATCATGGGGATGATCAGCAGCTCGGAATCGCTGTCGCGCATGTAGTCGTCGAAGCCCGCGACGGTGTAACCCGGGACCCGCAAAGCCGGGCAGAGCCCGCGCTTGCCGCGAGGCGGGAAGGTCAGCGCGTCCACGATCTCGCGCACGTCGGCCGCCGAGCGCACCATCGGTACAACAATTCCCTGTGCGCCTGCCTCAAGAGCCCGCCGGGCCGAGGTGCCGTCGGTGGGTTCGGGGATGCGGACCAGCGGCACCAATCCGGCGACTTCGCAGGTGCGCATCGTGTCCTCGAGCGAGCGGGGATCGAGGGCACTGTGTTCGCTGTCGAGCCAGACGTAGTCGAACCCGGTGGCGCCCAGCACCTCGATGAGAGTGTGGTTGCCGGTGAAGCACTGCATACCGATCGGTACAACGCGTTCGTCGAGCATGGTGAGCAGTCGGTTACGTGTCATCGGGGTTTCCTTCTTCTCAGCTGCGGGCAGACGAACAGGAGCAGGCGGCCGTGGCCCCGCGCCAAAGACCTGCGCGGTGCGGGGACCGGCCTGCTGATCCTCGACCGGGTCGTCACGCTTCCGACGCCCCCGGGTCGGGTGTGAACGCGGTGGCGCGAATGCCGGCGACCGCGCAGGCTTCGTCCTGATCGGGCTGATGGCCGCTCACGCCGACCGCCCCGACAAGGACACCGTCGCCCGTGCGGACCAGGACACCGCCAGGCACTGGGACGAGGTCGCCGCCGGCAAGGGCAATCAGCGAGGTCACGAACTGCGGATGGGACTGGGCTCGCGCGGCCAGCGCGCGACTACCGACGCCCATGTTGAGAGCCCCGGCCGCCTTCCCGCGGGCGATCCGTTCGCGCAGCAGGCTCGAACTGTCCTCGCGGGCAAAGGCCACCAGACTGCCGGCGGCGTCAAGGACAGCGACCGTCATTGCCGGGAACTGGTGCTCGCGCGCGTAGGACAATGCCGCGTCGACGATGACCCGCGCATCCGCCAGGTTCAGCATCGCGCCCCGCTCCGATGTCGTCATTCGGTGAACTCGACGGTGTCGAGGTCACCGACCGGGTCGGTGTAGAACCGCAGCACGACCCCGTCGGGCGACTGGAACTCGACCGCTTCGCCAATCCGTTTGGTGAGCACCTGCGAATGGGGCACGTTCTGCGCATCAAGGTGTCCGGCCCACCGATCGAGATCGGCACGATCGCGCACGGCGAAGGTCACTGGATCGAACCCCGCTGTTCCCCGCGCCGCCGCGGGGTCGAGCCGCAACTGAATCGTCGGTCCGTGGCCGGGCAGCGTCATCACGACCGCGAACACCTTCCCGTCGCCGTCATGGTGGCCGAGACGGGCGACCCGTTGCGCGCCCAGGCAGCGGCTGAACCAGTCGATGCTGGCGTCCAGGTCGCTCACCGCGAAGCTGACGTGGTGTACGCCGGACAGGCTCAGTTCTGTCGCCTGCTCAGTCATCCGGACTCGTCCTGCGGGATCGCGTCAATCATCGATCCACTCAGTAGGCACGGCGCATCGGAGCGGTTGCTCCAGGCGTGATTGGTGCCGCGGATGATGACGGTGTCGCCCGGCCGCATGAGCACCTCATCGACATCGGTGATCAGGTACACCTCGCCGATGACGCAGGTAATGCAGTCCAGCGTGTTCGTGCGGTGCATGGTGGGGTGCCGCTGGCTGTCCTCGGCGGACGGCTCGATCTTCTGCCCGATCTGCTTGTTGAGTTCGGCGAACACCTGGCGGTGCTCGTCGGGGTCTTTCGGCTCCGGCGGGATCTCCAGGTTGCGGCACAGCATGCCGCCCGGGAACGGCTCACGGGTGGTGACGTCGAGCGATCGGTCACCCTCGATGCTGTTGTCGACCGGCGTTTCCTTGGTCCCCCACAGCGTGGCGCGCCAGAAGAAGCCGGGCTGTTCCTGGACGTTGGTCTGTTCGGTTTCCAAGATGGCGGACTTTCCGTCGGCGTTCGGGCCGACGACAAAACGATTCCAGCGTGACGCCATGTGACGTTCCTCTTTCCTGGTTGCGGTGGGTCGATCTGTTCCTGATCAGCGGGTGGCGTGGATCAGGGCGGTGATCGCGGACGGACTCGCCGGCCCGCTCAGGGTCGAATCCGCGATGACGGTGACTGCTGGTGCCGCTCGAGCGGCCGCGGGCCAGGGCGAGCCGTCGAGGTGGCTGGGGACGCCGGTACGCGCGAACTCGACCCAGGCGTGCTGGATGGCCTGCGAGACGGCCTGGTCGACGGCCTCGTAGCCGGGGGCAGTCGCGACCTGTCCGAAGAGGTAGGCGATCTCGGCGCTGTGAAAGGCGAGCAAGCCGGCCTGGATCGCTCCCGGCGATTTCCTGGTGAAGCGGTAGTGGAAGGCGGTGCGGTCGAGGTCGGCGAACCGGGTCATCGTGGCCAGCGCCGGCTCGTGCCATACGGCGCTGGTGCACAGCTGCGCCAACGCTTCGTAGGGTGTCAGGCCGGACGCCGCGAAGTGGGCCAGGATGTCGTCGGCGGCGTCGCCGCCCAGCACCCTTGCCATTGTCTCCAGCGTCGGCTGCGTGTAGACGTCCTGGGGTCGCAATTCGGGGTGGGCGTAGACGGCGTTCGGCTTGATGAAGAACCGGGATTCGTCCTCGGTGCAGCCGAGCATGACCGGGACGTTCGAAGGCCAGCCGGCGAAGTCATCGACGATGACCGCGTCGTCGACGACCGGGTACCAGACCAGGTTGGCCGGCGTGTGCACCTGGCCCGGCGGTGGGAAGACCCCGGCACAGGCGAAGGACGCCGCCCGCACCTGCTCGGTCGGAACCGCCCGTAGTTCGGCGATGTCCCGGCAGCCGAGCTGGTCGAGCACCGCGAGCGTGGCCGTGGCGGCCCGCTGGTAGGACGGCGAGGCGACGACGGCGTAGTTCTCGAAGCCGGCGCTCTGGATGATGCCGCGGTGGAAAAGCCCGCGCGCCGACGGCGTCGACAGCAGCGCGCGGACCGCGGCTCCGCCCGCGGACTGGCCGAAGATCGTCACGTTTGCCGGATCGCCGCCGAAGGAAGCGACGTTGGCCGCCACCCACCGTAGCCCGGCCACCCAGTCCTGGACGGCGAAGTTGGCGCCGGCGTCGTGGTGGGCGAGGAACCCGAAAGCGCCGAGCCGGTAGTTCAACGACACCACCGTCACGCCGCGCCGCGCCAATTCCGACCCGACGTACATTGGCATCGAGGCCGCACCGTTGAGGAAGCCGCCGCCGTGGATCCAGACCATCACGGCCTGCTTCGCAGCGGGGTCGAGGGTCGGTGTCCACACGTTGAGGTAGAGGCAGTCCTCGCTCTGCCGTGCGCCGGCGTCGAATCCGGTGTTGGCGATCTGCACGGCCGCGTTGCCATAGGCGGCGGCGTCTCGGACGCCGGTCCACGGCTGCGGCGGCGCCGGCGGTCGCCACCTGAGTTCGCCGACCGGCGGGGCCGCGAAGGGGATGGCCAGGTGCGCGAAGATGCCGTCCTGCTCGACGCCGAGGAGCAGGCCTTGCTCGGTCTGTACGGGGTTCATGCGGGCTTCCCCGTCTCCCGCGCCCACCCGGCTGCCGGGTCGGGTTGCGCGGTGCGTGTGCCGCTTTTCACCACGCTGCCGGTGTCACCTGCCGAGGTGGACGACGACGGTCCCCCAGTGAACGGCGCGGAGTTGTTCGACGACGACTTCGAGCTGCCTGCCGCCAGACCCAGTACGGCCGCAGCCGCGGCCGCCAGCGTGACTCGCTTGGAAACCACTCAAGACTCCTCTTCCAGCCCGCGCGGCACGTTTCCGCGCTGGGCCCAGCTGACCTAGTTATTGGGTGACCAGGTGAGTTTGGGACTTGGCTCACGCGGTGTCAAGGGTCGCTTTCTCGGGCCGGCTCCAACGGCGACGCGCCAACCGATCGATTCCGCGCCGGTTCCCGGCGGCGGCCGAAATCGTGCAACACTTATGCCTTAAGACACCAGGTCACTAATTGAGACGCGGGCCGAGTGATGACAAGGACTCCGATATGACCGAAACCGGTTTTGCGGTAGGTGAGCCGTTTCGCCGCGACCGCACGCGGGCCGCCGACCAGGTCTTCGAAGACCTTCGGATGCAGATCACTTCCGGCCGGCTTCGACGCGGCGACCGACTGCCCTCGGAGAAGGAGCTGGCGGCATACTACGACGTCAGCCCGCCGACCATCCGGGAGGCACTGCGAGCACTGAGTTCGATGAGCCTGGTCGAGATCCGGCACGGATCCGGCTCCTACGTCAGCGCCGAGACGGCCAAGCTGCTGTCCTCGGCCATGACCGCCGTCGTGCAGCTCGAACGGGTCGACCTGCTGAGTATTCTCGACGTCTCCGAAGCGCTCTACCTCAAGGCCGTCCGACGAGCCGGCGAGTTCGCGACGGCCGAGGACCTCCGCGCTCTGCGAGCGGCAGCGGACCGCTTCGACCCGGCGGGCCGGGATGTCGACTTCGCCGAGGCGCTCTCGACCTTCCTGCGCGCCCTGGTTGCCATCTCGCACAACCCGCTGCTGATCAGCCTCTCCGGGTTCCTGATCGACACCCAGATCGCGCTGGCCGACGAGACATCGAAGCGCTCGCCCAGGGCGTGGCGCGAAATCGCCGGCGGGCTGGTCAGCGAACGAAAGGTCATTATCGACGCCCTCGAATCCGGTGACGGCGCGGCCGCCGAAACGGCGCTGCTCGGCTATACCAGGCGTGCCCAGGAGCTCGTCCGAAGCCGCATCTGATGGCAGCCCTGTGGGGCACCCCCGAGCGTCGCCCCGACCAGGGCAGCGGCAGCCTGAAGTCACGGCCACGACCGAGGTCGCTGACGGCGTCGTCACGGTGACCTTGTCCGATTCCGCCGGTGGCCGGCTGCCTGCTTGGACGCCGGGCGCGCACATCGACCTCAAGCTGCCTGGCGGGACCGCCTGCCGGCAGCCGAACATCCTTCCAGTCTCCCCGAGCAGCCGACCCACAAGCCAGCGAAGGCCCCGCCGCGATGACTGACTGAGCACTCCGGTCCAGCACTGGCCGGCCGCGGGGCGTAGCTGCACGTACCACCCAGCCGACCGCTCCTGCCCATCGCAACCTCCACCGACCCTCGGTGTTGCGAGGTTCACTGGAATCCGCCTGGCAAAAGGGTGTCACACAATTTTCGAAGACGACCCGGTAAGACCTCTATCAGGGTCGAGCAATCGCTGCGGATGGGTCCCGGGGGAGCTTGCCGTTGCGGCGGTCCGTGACCGTCACGTAGCCGACCAACACGACGATAAGAACACTTGCCACGAGGGCAACCAGGCCAGCTCCGAGCCCCAACTCGTTGGTGAGCCAGTCCGAGAATGATCCGCTTGCGGGCCTCGTGAGTAGGTACGATGCCCAGAACAAGAACACCGTCGCCCGCTGCAGGCGCAAAGATTGGCTAGCCGCTGCGAGGAACAAGACCAGGAAGACCACGCCAGAGGCGAGGCCGCTGATGTTCCACACCGTCGTCACCAAGTCCACTATGGACGTGCCCAGAGCGAATATGAAAAGAACGGTGACCCAGTAGGAGGCTTCGCGTCGCCGCGTTCGGATACTGTGGATCGACAACGTCCGCTCGGCGCGGTACCAGAAGAGGAAGACTATAGCGACCACCAAGGCGAAAAGGATGGGGGTGGCCCAGAGTGGAAGGCCGATGAGGAAATGCGCCACGTCCGCTAACAGTGTGCCGAAGACACTCACTCCTATGACGGCGAGCCAATAAACCGGAGCGACGAAACGACGCACAGCGAGCTGCAGCGCCAATGTGATCAGGAAGAGTGCTAGCTCGCTCCCGAGAATTACAACCACCATACCCGGATCGGCGATACCCCTGACGATTAGCCAGTCGAAGATCGCTTGCCCCATACCGGCTGTCAGGATCGTGATCACCCAAAACAGCACCGTGATCTGCGGCATCTTGCCCAGCCGTTCCGGCGGGTTTATCACTGGCCGAGAGTCGGCTCCCTTTGTGCCCGGATTGGATGTGCTCATGTCGTGCTCCCGTCGTTGGATGGTGCAAATCGGTTCCAGGTGGTGAGTGCGGCGAACTGGTGGGGCTGGATTCCGGCCACCAGTCGTCCGTAGTTTTCGGAGCGGGTCTCAAGGTTGAGTGCGCCGTCCACGCTCACAACGCCTGCGTCTGTCCAGGCTCGCTGGAGGGGCTCGAAGTCCATGATCACGGTGACGAACCGGTCGGCGGCCCGGGCGCGCACCGGAGGCCTCTTCGCCACCGCGGCCGGACCCATGGTGCGCATCCGCCCAACCCTGCTGGTCACCGACGCGCTGGCCTGCGTTGCCGAAGCGGTGGGTGTTCGCGAGGTGCGGGAGCATGCCGTCGCCGCCAGGCACGACGACGAACGCCCAGTCTCGGCGGCCGCATGGTTGAGGCTCCGCCTTGAGATCCACGAGGAACTGGTCGACGCCATCATTTCCGGAGATGTACCGCGCCCGAAGGTGGCCATCGAAAAGCACGCGGGACTACTCATCACCTGAGCGGCGGGCCGACGAGTCGACACGGTCATGCTGTCTGGACAGGCAGTTGCAGGTAGGAGGCGTGTTCACCGCCGGTGTGGATGACATGCTGCCCACTGTTCGCGCCCACATACTCTCGGATCCCAGGCATCATCGTTCCCAGGAGGTTTCGCGCGCTGATGATGAAGCGGAGCTGCTCCCCAGGATGAAGGACAAGGCCGATCGGCAGCAGGTCGATCTCGATGTCGACAATCTCACCCGGTGCGAGCTTCTCGATCCGATCGAAGCTGTGCGCAGGAACGTCATCGGTCGACAGCGTCTCGTCAAGACGGCGGGCTGACACCCGCAACCGTCCGTCAGAACCCTTGTACCGCAAGATCGATGCTCCGTGATCGGTCAGGTCTTGAGCCTGCGCACTCTGGTTCGGCACGGTGAATGCCTGTAGTGGTGTTCCGTACGCATCGAGTTTCTGCACGAGCACGAACAGGTCCATGTCATCAGCGCCCCGCGCCTCGACCCACAGGTGGGCCTTCGGGTAGCCGACCAGCACTGTCTCGCGGTCGAACCGGGCCAGGAACGATGCCGCGTTCAGGGTGGCATCGACGGTGTAGACCACGGGCACCTCGCTGCTCGGGGCCTCGGTGGTCAGGGTTCGCGAACGACCGTCGAAGTAGAACTTCGTCGAGATGAACCCCCTGGGAGGGAATGCATCCGCCGGGATGGCGACCTGATCGCCACCGTTGAGGTCGAGTACCGAGTAGCGGACGCGAGGTGTCTGCTCCCAACCGTTGTCCTCGTCTTTCAGGTAGTGGTCGAAGAAGCGGCGCAGGTCCTCGGTGTTGGCCTCGTCGTAGTAATCGGGCCACTCCTGACTGTTGTGGACGCGCAGCCACTTCTCGGTCGATCCGATCCGTCGCCAGGCGCGGAAGGTTCCCGCGGTGTGCAGGGTGTTCGAGTAGCTGGCCACGATGTAGGCCGGCACGGTGATGCGGTCGAAGTCGGGGACCTTGTTTGCCCACAGATCAGTCATCAGCGGGTAGTGGTCCGCTTCCGAGCGGATGTCCTCTTTCTGGTTGTTGCCGAAGAAGCTGCCGTCCTGCAGCATGTGCGCGAACCCGGTGTCGGGCATACCGCCGCGCATCACCAGGTCGCGGTAGACGTCGCTCACGCCCTCCCACGGGTTGATCGCCGCCAGATGCGCGGGCTGCTCGGCCGCCGTGAACCACTGCGAGACCGCGAGGTAGGAGGTTCCGCTCATTCCGATCTTGCCGGTGCACCAGTCCTGCTCGGCCAGCCACTCGATCAGGTCGTGGCAGTCACGGCCCTCTTGGCGATCCCACAGCACGCTGTCGCCTTCGGAGTCGACCACGCCGCGGATGTCCGGGTTACAGATCGCATAGCCTCGCGCGCACCAGTACGCCGGGTCGGGGCCCTCGAACTTCTCCAGACCTGAGACGGTCTCGTTGCCCAGGCCCACCAGACCGAACACCCCCATCACGCTCAGGGAGGTGCCCTGACCCTTGCCGTACGGACTCCATGCCACGATGGCAGGGACTTTCCCCGCCGCCGCCGGACGGAACACATCAACGTAGATGGTCACACCGTCGCGCAACTGCACGGCGACGTCCTTCTGGAACACCACATCGACCGGTAGGGAACGGAATGGAGGTGCGGCCTGAAAACCTGCCTTCAGGGTTCGGGTACCGGGGTCGAAACCGGTCAGCAGACCAGTCCTGGCGGTCGGTAGCGGGTGGGATGGCACAAACATCTTCTGGTCTTCACTCACGTGAGCTCCTCATATCTTGAATCCTGGTAGTACGGTCTTCTGTTTGCTGCCTGCGGTGACACCCATCGGCACTGATGGTGAGGCCGTCCCGCAAAATCACGACAACACTGGTCGGAGCACGACCGGGCTGGCCGGCTCGGAATGTCCGGGCTGAAAGTTGCGCCGGTGGCGCAAACATGACCCGCAGCGGTACAGCTCGAACCAGGCCCTATTCGTTTCTACTGTCGAGGCCTCGCCTTTTCGGTTTTCGGTTCCGGGTGGTTGTGGGGCGCGGCTCACTTCGGGGGCACGATCGGCAACTGCAGGTAGCTGGGATGGTCTGGGCCGGTGTACACCGTGTTGGTCGCGCCCACGTGATAGCTCTCTTCATATGCGCGGGACGGCAAGCCCGCCGGTGAATAGGGCTGAATGTCGATCCGCAGCCGGCAGCCCGCCCGGATCAGCGCACTGCTGGGGTAGAGACCGACCTCGATCGCGACGATTTCGCCGCCATCGAGGGGCTGGTGATTAGCCTCGACGTGCGTGTGAACCGGCCAGTATTCCGTCGACCTCGCGTTATCGATGGCGCGATGCGACACCTTCAGCAAGCCATGCCCAACGGGATGAATGTTCGCCGGATCGATCGGTGGGACCAGCGACTCGTAGCGGATTTCCCGATCGTGCTCATCCAGCACGCGCAAGGACACGAAGACATCCATGTCGCTGCTGGTGGACGAGACCCACAAGCCGACCTTCAGGTAACCGGCCAGCACCAGGTCCTCGGTCAGCGGATCGCTGATGAACGAGACGCCGGTCGACCAACGTGGGGTGCCCCCGACAAATCCGGTCGGCGCCGGTATCGGCCGGCCTCGGTCCAGCTGGGCGTGATAGCTCGCCGACGTCTCGGCGGAAGGGATGTCCTGGCCAATGCGCAGAAAGTCGCTGCGGCGGCTATCGCCCTCCCAGTCCGAGGGACTGGCATCGAGATACCAACGGCGGTACGTCGTTCGCGCGATGGGCCATTCGGCCTCCTCCGCGAGGTAGTGCCCGCCGTTTCCGGTCCGGATCTGGACCCGGACCGGCGCACCATCCATCGCGCCGTTGTCCGCGCCCTTGAGCCAGTGGTCGAAGAACGCCCTATGTTCGGCAATCGTCGACTCCTTGTAGCTGTGTGGGAACCAGGCATCAACGAAATCGAACTTCTTCGCCTGCGCGGCGGTCGACCGGATGAAGGTTTCGCTGCTGCCGAGCTGGTGGATCACCACCCCGGTCTGCGGTCCGACGATCCATACCGGCGCTGTCGCCTTCTCGAGCTCGGGCCGCATGAAGATCGACCCATTAACACCGTAGGCAGCGGGGTCGTTGAAGGGAGTGGCCAACATGCGGGCCAGCCAGTCGGTTTCCCGCCGCTCTCCGCTGTAGTTGTGGCCGGCCATCGTCGCCTTCCACCAGGTCCAGAATCCTTCCCCGAACAGCCCGCCGCCGTAGATGGCTTCGTTGTAGAGGTCGGCGTCGGTGCCGAGCGCAATCATTGCTTTGAGGCGGGGCGGCTGCAGGCTCGCGACGGCGTGCTGGGTGATCGCCAGGTACGACATCCCCCACAGGCCGACATTGCCGTTGGACCAGGTTTGGGTTCCCGCCCATTCGATCGCGTCGTAATAGTCCTCTGCCTGCTGGACGCTGAACGGCGATTGAAGACCCGGGCTGTTGCCGACGCCGCGGGCGTCGACTCGGACGCACACATACCCGTTCGGCACCCAGACCGACGAGTCCACGCTTTCGTGGTTTTCGTATTGCAGGCCGTCGGGGTTGCCGGTGAAGTAGCGGTCCTCCAGCTCCTCCTTCTGCTGTGCCTCGGCCTCGCTGCCGATGCAGCCGTGATCGAAACTCTTCCCGTAAAAGCCCTGGTTCATCACGACCGGATACTGGCCGTCGCCAGCGGGGCGGAAGACGTCGGCGCAGACGTAAGAGCCGTCCCGCAGTGGGATTTTGACGTCGGTCAGCTTGATGATGCCGCGGATGTTGCGCCGCAGTTCGTTGCGCGCGCCAGCAGCGTCACGAAGCCTTCGGGGCGTGTTCGCCGTGAAGACTCCGGGCGTGGCATTCAGCGTGCGCAACAGCTCCGTGACCATGGGATCACGGGCAAACGTGATCGTCTGATCTGCGGCGAAGTTGACCATGCCCGCCGGGCCGGACTCGGCGGCATTCGAGGTTGGTTCATCGACCTCAGCCGCGTCGGTGGCAACCTGGTTGAAGTTGATGACCATCGGCTCGATGAGTTCATGCACGATTGGCGCGATCGTGACCCCGCCCTCGACGGTGCCGTCCTGATCGAGCGTCTGGATCAGCCGGGCGAGGTTGGTCACGATCGGGTCGTGAAGCTTGTCGATGTTCCCGTCGACTCGATTGACCAGCTGCGCCAGGTTTACTCGCGGCGCGCCCTCGACGGTTCCCAGCACGAGCCCACCCACCAGGAAGGTGACCGCCTCCCCTCCGCTGTACTGAAATTCGCCGCGTTCGTTGGTGGTACCCGCGGTGGTCGGCGTCTGAAATCTCAGTCCGGCAATCGGACCCGCGAAGACACCGGTGGCGACGTCGGCCGAGGCTGGATCGATGTCGGTCATTACGCCGTGATGGCTTTCAGAAAGGTGATCTTTCCCTGCGCGGCGTGCTGGTTCAACACATTCAGATTCATGTCGGGCTGATGTTCTTGATGCGGTTCGGGAACGAGCGGGTTGCCGCTCCAGGACTGCAGCCGGCAGACCCGGTGGTGGATGCGCCAACCGTCGTTGGTCCGGACAAGTTCGTCGTCGTACCATCCCGTCCCGAGCCAGGTAGAGCCGCCTTCGGCTGCTTGCCGCACAAGCAGCCAGTTGCCGTAGCTGAAGGCGTTGGCCCTGTCTCCGTCAACGTGCACCAACTGGCCCATCATGGTGTGCTGGTGACTATCAAGCCGGTCATGAAACTCAGCAAATGAGCGCTTGAATTCGGCGAGGCCCGTCCACGCGGCGCCGGCGGGGCCAAATTCTGCGATCACGTCGTCCGAAAACACTCGGTCGAACAATTCCCATTGACGGGCGTCAAGTGCGAAGCCGTAGAGATTCAGAACCTCGATAATTGCTGCCTTGTCCTGGTATTCGGTCATGCTGGCGCTCTCCATTCTCTTGGACCGGTCTGGACTGTGTTACTGCTTGTCTCGGTCACCTGCGCGTACGGTCATGGCCGCCGCCGCGGTGGCCGCGACCCGCTTGAGCCGGTTGGTCCAGGCCTCGATCCGTTCCGTCGGCACGGAGGTCGGCATACCGCTTATCCGGATCGCCATCGGGGGCAGGTTGGCTCCTGTGGGAATGGGGACAACGATCGATTCGAGGTCGTACCGTTGACCCGGCAACAGGTCTGGGCAGAAGAGGGCGGCCAGCTCGGCGATCGCCTGCTGTACCGCGCGCTCTTGGCGTGGCAGGCGGTCGGACAGCTCGAACTCCGACAGCGCAGCCTGCTGACGCTGGAGCAGCTGCGGCTCGGCCGCGAGGACCGAATAGCCGCGCTCGCGTACTTTCTCGAGCTGGGTGCGGTAGAACTCGCGGCGATCCTGGCTGTCGTCCGGGGCGCGCAGCAGCCACTCGTCGACTTCTGTCGCCGTCGAGTTCACCAGGAAGGCCGCGCCGAGTGGCGGGATGATGGGCTGGCGGTGGCCGAGGGGAAACGCTTCAGCGATCGGTTCGCGGTCCGCGGAAAGGACCTGCACCACGTCCCACCGTATCTTGACCAGGACGCCGCAATTGACTTCGAGTTCCCTGCTGAGATCCTCCACCTGAGATCGGATTGTTTCGGCCAGCTGGGCGGCTTGGATCAGCTCGGGATCAGGAGTAGCGATGAACGATCCGGGCGAGAACCGCCCGTAGCCGCCCTGGAAGAACAGCAGCGGCAGCGTTGATCGAGCGACCGCGAGTTCGTGGACGAGGCCGAGGACGATGTAATGGTCGCCCGCTTCCCGGATGTCCTGGAACGTGCACTCGATCCAGGACACGGCATCCTCGAGGATGGGTGAGCCGAGCGGCCCGGGCCGCCAGTCAACTCCGTGGAACTTGCCCGCTCCGCCGGTCGCCAGCTGGCGGCAAAGTGGCTCCTGATCAGCCGCCAGAACGTTGACGCAGAATGCCGGCGCGGTTCTGATATGGGCGAAGCTCCTCGAGTTGCTGGCAGGGAAGAAAGTGATCAACGCAGGGTCCAGCGACACTGAGGAGAACGTGCCGACGACCATGCCGGCGGGCTCACCATCCTCGGCTACGGCCGTGACGACGGCCACCCCGGTCGGGTAGTGCCCCAGGGTTTCCCGGAAGAGTGCAGGGTCGATCTTTTTAGACACGCAACCCTCCGTCACGGCCGTGCTCGTTTTCGGCGGGTTGCCGGGCTGCGGGCCTCAAACGCAGGAAACGATCCAGCCCGGTCCTACCGATGGTGGGTGTCCTTCGCCAGGCGGCCAGGCCGACGGCGAGCAGGAGGGCGGCGCCGTTGAACAGGTCAGGAATCCAGATCGGCAGGCCGGCCAACTGCAGGCCTTTGACCCCGAGGGCGAGGGTATAGGCGGCGACCACCG
>JALYVF010000288.1 GCA_030853385.1 Actinomycetota bacterium
CGTCCAGCCCGGCCAGCGCTTCGGCGGCGGACTCGACGGCGCCGGAGAGTCCGGCGGCTGTCCGGCCGCGAACCACCGGCCCGGCACCGAACAGGTCGACGACTCCAGGATCGGCCGGCTCGCCGGCCAGCATCACCACCAGCGTGGTGCCCTGAATTCCGGCCATGGCCGGCTGCCGGCGGCGCCGGGACCAGTCGGCGACAGCGGCGACCGTGCTGCGGGCATCACCCTGCGGAGCGGACCCGACAAAGACCGCGGTGCGCGCAGCCGCGTCCCAGTTGAGGGTGGCGGCCTGCGATGTCAGCTGGCCGATGTTCTGCCCTCGCAACACCCCGTCGACGACGGCGGCCTCGACCCTGGCGTCCCACGAGCTTCTGGTTTCGGCGGCCGCCGCGTAGACCCCGGCGGCGGCGAAGGCGATCTCCCTGCTGTACCGCAGTAGCGAGTCGGCCAGCGCGGCCCGCTCGGCCTCGGTGTCGCCGAGAGCCGGAAGGTGTTCGTCCGCAACGGATATCGCCAACCGGACCAGCTCGACGGTGCGCCGGAACGACACAGACCTGGTCAGATCTCGCGGGGCGGTGCCGAAGACCTGCTCGGTGAGCCTGGCGCTGGTCGATGCACCCGTCGCCCAGCTGATGTACCCCGAGATGCCGGCCTGGGCGACCAACGTCACCCAGGAACGCTGGTCGGCCGGCAGCACCCTGAACCACGGCAGCCGCTCGTCCATCTGGGCCACCGCCCTGGTGGCCAGGCCGGCCGAGGCGCGTTCGACCTTGCGCAGCGTTGCTGCGCTCACCCCTGGTGCGCCAGGGGCCGGGTCGACGGACGGCATGGTGAAGAGCCTGCCAGCGCTGTCAGCCGGCGGTGGCTCTGGGGGCGGGTGTGGTGCCGACGGCCAGCAGCGCACCGGCAATGGCGAAGGCGGCGAGCAGCCAGTAAGCAAGGGGGTAGCTGCCCAGCAGATCGGCCAGCAGGGCAGCTCCCGCCGGCGCGATGACGATCGCAGCGGTCGACGGGGCCGTGGCGATGCCGTTGAGGCTGCCGAAGTCGCCGATTCCCCAGCGGTCGCTGACACCGGTGGCCTGCAGCAAGGTGAAGACGCCGCGGGCGGCCCCAGCGCAGATGGCGGCGGCGATCAGCGCCGCGGTCGGACCGGTGAGCAGGCCCAGGACGGCGACGGTGGCCGCGCCAATCGCCAGGACGGCGACGGTGCGACCGCTGGGGCTGGTGTGCCTGACCAGGGTCGGGTAGCCGATCCGGCCGGCCACCTGACCGACGCCGACCAGGCCAAGGGCCGTCGCCGCCAGCCCGGTGCTGATTCCGCGACTGGTGAACAGCGGTATCAGGTTCAGGGTGGCGCCGTAGAGAGCGAAGCCGGCCAGCGCCATCCCGCAGGCCAACAGCACGAACGGCCTGCTGCGCACCGTCGCGGCGACAGAGCCGCCAGGGGCTGCCGACCGGCTGCGGTGGGCTGTGTGCCAGGCAGGTGTCAGCAGCAGCCCATGCAACGGAATCGTCACCAGAGCGAGGACAACGGCCAGCACGACGCAGGTCTGCCGCCAGCTGATCGCGGTGAGCAGGGCAGCGGTGATGGGGGCGAACACGGTGCTGGCCAGCCCGCCGACCAGGGTGACCGTTGTGATGGCGCGGACCCGTCGTCGCTGGCCGTACCAGCCGGTCAGCGCGGCGAACGCGGGCGGATAAAGCACCGCCGATTGGGCGAGACCGACCAGGACCCAGGCGCCGAAGAACAACGGCAACTCGGTGGCGGCCGCCACGGCGAGCAGCGAGGCAACACCGAGCACGGATCCGACCGTCATCACCGGCCGTGGGCCGTGCCGGTCGATCAACCTGCCGACCAGCGGGGCAGCGACCGCGGACGCCAGCAGACCTGTCGAGAAGGCGCTGAGAGCCGTGCCAGTGCTCCAGCCGGTGGTCGCGGTGACCGACACCAGCATCACCGGAAAGGCGTAGTAGAGCACGCCCCAACTGGTGATCTGGCTGATGCACAGCACCACCAGCACCCGTCGCAACTCGCGCCGGGTGGGGCCGCCCACCGCTGAACCTGGCCCGGCAGCCGCCGCCGCGGCGGGGCCAGGGGTCGGTTCGGCCTTTTCGCTCAGGCGGGGACGACGTTGGTCGCCTGCGGGCCCTTCGACGACTGCTCGACCTCGAACGTCACCGCCTGGCCCTCATCGAGGCTCTTGTAGCCGTCGCCACCGATCGCGCTGTAGTGGACGAAGACATCACCCGAACCGTCGTCGGGGGAGATAAAGCCGTAGCCCTTCTCCGAGTTGAACCACTTCACAGTTCCCTGCGCCATTCCAGCTCCTTGCAAGCTGTGCCGGTGGACCCGAAGGACGGGGCCGCGGCGGTGGTACACCCCGGTGCTGGATCCCACCGAGGGGATGCGCCTTACCCCAGAAGGCGCCTCACGGTCACCAGAGGAAGAGCAACAACAGCGCGAGGCTACCGCGTCGCCCGCCCCTGCGGAAGAAGCGCAAACCTCGGATGCGGACCGTGATCACATCGTCACCAATGACGATCTTCGCCGACAGGTTGGCCTCGGTCAGGATTCGCCACCGGCATTGCCCGAGGTGCCGGCGGTGACGTCGGACAGCTGGTACTTGGCGACCGCTTCGGCCGCTGCACCGGTGCGGTACTCGCCCCTGCGCTCCAGCGCGGACAACGTCGCCACCACCATCGACGGGCCGTCGATCAGGAAGTGTCGCCTGGCCGCTGCCCTGGTGTCGGAGAAGCCGAAACCGTCGGCGCCCAGCGCCAGATAGTCGCCCGGCACCCAGGGGGCGATCTGGTTCTGTACCGCCCGCTGATAGTCGCTGCTGGCGATCACCGGCCCTGTCGAGTTCGCCAGCGCCCTGGTGACGAACGGCTCTTCGAAGCTGCCCGCCGGGTCGAGAACCCTTGCCCGCTCGTAGGTTTCGGCGTCCCGGCGAAGTTCCGACCAGCTCGTCACACTCCAGACATCGGCTGCGACGTTCCAGTCCTGCGCCAACAGCTGCTGCGCCTCGAGCGCCCATCGAACGCCGACGCCGGAGGCGAGCAGCTGAGCCCTTGCCTGGTCCCCGGACTTGGCGGCCGGCTTCAGCAGGTACATCCCGCGCAGCAGTCCGTCGACATCCAGATCGGTCGGCTGCGCTGGTTGAACATAGGGCTCGTTGTACATGGTGATGTAGTACATGACGTCCTCACCGTGCGGATGTGCATCGGTGCGGCCGCCCTCGCCGTACATCCGGCGGAGCCCGTCTTTGACGATGTGCCCGATCTCGTAGCCGTAGGCAGGGTCGTAGGCAACCACGTGCGGCATCGTCGCCGCCAGCAGGTGCGAGTGGCCGTCGGCGTGCTGCAGGCCCTCGCCGGTGAGCGTTGTCCGTCCGGCCGTGGCGCCGAGGATGAAGCCGCGCGCCATCTGGTCGCCGGCCGCCCACAGCCCGTCACCGGTCCGCTGGAACCCGAACATCGAGTAGAAGATGTACATCGGGATCATCGTGACGCCGTGGGTGGCGTAGCTGCTGCCGACGGCGGTGAAGGTGGCCACCGAGCCGGCCTCGTTGATGCCCTCGTGCAGGATCACGCCCTGCTCGGATTCCTTGTACGCCAACATCAAGTTGGCGTCGACGGCCGTGTAGAGCTGGCCGGAGGGGTTGTAGATCTTCTGTCCTGGGAAGAACGAGTCCATCCCGAAGGTGCGGGCCTCGTCGGGGATGATCGGCACGATCCGATCGCCGATCGCCTTGTCCTTGAACAGGTCTCGTACCAGCCGGACGAATGCCATGGTGGTGGCGATCTCCTGCTTGCCCGAGCCCCGGTTCATCACCTCGTAGACCTTCTCGTCCGGATCTGCCAGCGCCGGCGCCGTCACCCTGCGGTCCGGAACGAACCCACCCAACTTCGTTCGGCGTTGCAGCAGGTAACCGATCTCCGGTGCGTTCTCGCCGGGGTGGTAGTACGGCGGCTGGTACGGATCGGCCTCCAGCGCTTCGTCCGAGACCGGAATGTGCAGCTCGTCCCTGAACGACTTGAGGTTGTCCAGGGTCAGCTTCTTCATCTGATGGGTCGCGTTGCGTCCCTCGAAGCTGGTGCCGAGGTGATAACCCTTGATCGTCTTGGCCAGGATCACCGTCGGCTGGCCGACGTGATCCATCGCTGCCTGGTAGGCCGCGTACACCTTGCGGTAGTCGTGGCCGCCGCGCTTGAGGTTCCAGATGTCCTCGTCGCTCATCGAGGCAACCATCGACTTGGTCCGCGGGTCTCTTCCGAAGAAGTGCTCGCGGACGTAGGCGCCGTCGTTGGCCTTGTAGGTCTGATAGTCGCCGTCGGCGGTGGTGTTCATCAGGTTGACGAGGGCGCCGTCCCTGTCGGACTGCAGCAGCCCGTCCCACTCGCGGCCCCAGATCACCTTGATCACGTTCCAGCCGGCGCCGCGGAAGAATGCCTCCAGCTCCTGGATGATCTTGCCGTTGCCGCGGACCGGTCCGTCCAGCCGCTGCAGGTTGCAGTTGATCACGTAGGTGAGGTTGTCCAGCCCGTCGATGGCGGCGACATGGATCAGCCCGCGGGACTCGACCTCGTCCAGCTCGCCGTCACCGAGGAACGCCCAGACATGTTGCTGCGACGTGTCTTTCAGCCCGCGGTGGTGCAGGTAGCGGTTGACCCTGGCCTGTTGGATGGCGTTCATCGGACCGAGGCCCATCGACACCGTCGGATGCTCCCAGAAGCCGGGCATCAACCGCGGGTGCGGGTAGCTGGGCAGGCCACCACCCGGATGGCTGACCTCCTGCCGGAACCCGTCGAGGTCGTTCTCGCTGAGCCGGCCCTCCAGGAAGGCCCTGGCGTACATGCCCGGGGAGGCATGTCCCTGGAAGAAGATGTGGTCGCCGCCGCCCGGATGGTCCTTGCCGCGGAAGAAGTAGTTGTAGCCGACCTCGTACAGCGTCGCGGACGAGGCGTAGGTCGAGAGGTGACCTCCGACGCCGATGCCCGGTCGCTGCGCGCGGTGCACCATCACCGCCGCGTTCCAGCGGATCCAGGAGCGGTAGCGCCGCTCCAGTTCCTCGTCGCCAGGAAAGTCGGGTTCGGCGGCCGTCGGAATCGTGTTGATGTAGTCGGTGGTCGTCAGGGCCGGCAGTCCGACGTGCTGTTCACGTGCTCTACCCAGCAGCCGCAGCATCAGGTAGCGGGCCCGTTGCCGGCCGCCGACATCGAGCATCGCGTCGAAGGAGTCGAGCCATTCCTCGGTCTCCTGCGGGTCGACGTCGGGGAGCTGGGCGGCAAGGCCGTCGCGAATGATGCGGTGCTGCGGCGGTCCGGCTCCCGTTGCTGTGGAGTCAGTGAACTCATCGGATGCGGTGAACTTCGGCAAGGGTTCTCCTCGTCTGCATCCGGGTCGGCGCGGATGTCGCCTGCCCGGTTCGTCGATTCGGCCGCGCGCACGGTGGGTGGTGAACGACCAGTTTTCCATCTTCCTCCATTCCGCGACTGGCTGATCAGTCGGGCCAGCTTCACCTCGAGGGCGATCGGTGCATAAGGTGTGCGGCTAGTAGCGACGGGGCCGTAGGGCTGGATTCGACCAGCAACTCCCCGGATGGCATCGACGAAAGGACGCGAGAGGTCGTGAGTGGAGGCTCGCCGGATGTTGCGGCGATCGTTGCCCGGTTCGGCCTTTCGGCCGGAGACACTGTTGGAGAGATGGGCTACGACGACGACGTCGACCACGGTCTGCGCGATGCGGTGGAGTCGCTCACCACGAATCGGCTGGTGGATGAGGACGCCGATGAGGTGGTCGACGCCATCCTGCTGTGGTGGCGGGAGGAGGACGGCGACGTCACCGATGCCATGGTGGACGCGCTGACGTTGCTCGCCGACGATGCGGCGATCTGGTTGCTGACGCCTAAGACCGGCCGGGATGGCTACGTCGAGCCGAGCGAGATCGCGGAAGCCGCCAAGACGGCGGGACTTTCGCAGGCCACCAGCGTCGGCGGCACCGAGGACTGGATGATCACCCGGCTCGCACGGACGCGGGCTCCGCGGCAGAAGCGCTGACCAGCCGGCGGCGCCGGTCGCTGCCGACTATCATCGGTGCGCAATCTCGTTGACTGACAAGGAGTTTCGCTGAGGATGACAATCGCCGTTGGAGACAAGGGGCCGGATTTCACCCTGCCGGACGCCGACAAACAACCGGTGTCGCTCGCTGGGTTCGCCGGCCACAAGGCCGTCCTGGTGGTCTTCTACCCGTTCGCCTTCTCGTCGATCTGTACCGGTGAGCTCGGCGCCTTGCGCGACGACCTGGCAACGTTCCAGAACGAGAAGGTGCAGGTACTGGCAGTGTCCACCGACCCGACCTTCTCGCTGAAGGCCTGGTCGGCCGCCCAGGGATTCGACTTCCCGTTGCTCAGTGACTTCTGGCCGCACGGCCAGGTGGCCACGAGCTACGGCGTGTTCAACGAGCAGGCCGGCATGGCGGTGCGCGGAACGTTCCTGATCGACGTCGGCGGCTTGGTGAGCTTCGCCGAGGTGAACGGGCCCGGCGAACCGCGGGATCAGGCAGGGTGGCGGCGCGCGGTCGCGGCATTGTCGAGCTGACCGGACCACTACCCTGATTCCGGTCGGCGTTGGCTTGTCCGGTCGGCACACAAGGGCGCGTAGCTCAGCGGAAGAGCTCCCGGTTTACACCCGGGCGGTCGGCGGTTCGAACCCGTCCGCGCCCACCGGAAAGTTGGTCGAACGTATCACGACCCGGGTTATTCGCCCGTTCGGGTGGAGCGCCGAACTGCATCGCCAGCCTCGCCTGGTCTCGTCACCGGTACGGGTGATGCGAGCCGGACGTATCGGACAGTGGATGGCCGGATAGCTCCGTATTGTGATCTCCATCCCTGGTGCGTCGTCCGAATCGGCGGTTCAGCCGGTCCGGGAGGTGGCGGTCGTTACCGATTTGAGATACGGTCCCGCGCAACCCAGGTAGGAAGTTGACACACCTGGCCAACCATGCGGCCGACGGACCAAGGTCCGGACAGCCGCGGGCTGCAGCGAGATGATTCGCAATTCTGGGGATCGCCGCGGCCTGTGTCCACACGCAGCGCAAGCAGCGCCGAACCGAAGGAACTACCGCATGCGACGTCCGCCCTCGATCTCCGATGTGCCCGAACCGGGCGTCTCACAGCACGCCGCCACCGAGGCGGGGGATCGTGGCCCGGCCGGCAGGCATCGCGGCGCGAACAGCCGCAGGCCATGGCGTACCGCGGTCGCCGGCCTGGCATTGATCATCTCCGGCGTATTGGTGGCTGGCCAGGCGTCGGCAGCGCCGCCAGCCAGGTCGACGTCGGCGGTGCAGCAGCTGGCTCTGGCGCCGGCCGCTCTGGCGCCATTGCTGGCGACGGCCACGCCCGGCGTGCCGCGGTTGACCGGTGTGGTGAAGGCCGCGATGGCGGGCATCAGCCAGCACATTCCATACGTCTACGGTGGCGGGCACGGTGCGGTCCCGTCAGTCTCTGGTGGGGCTGATTGTTCGGGCTACGTGCGCTGGGCCTATTCCCAGGGCTTCGGCGTGGACATCGGTAATGGCAGTGCCGACAGCATGATTCGGATGTCCGGGAAGTTCGTCATGGTGAGCAATCCTGTTCCGGGCGATGTCGCGCTGTTCGGTAATGGCGGCCGGCCGCCTGCCTACCACACCGGCATCTACGTGGGTCAGCAGAACGGTGGGGCGGTACTCGCCGCAGAGGTTCAGACCGGCCAGCCGGCGCGGATCCAAAAGGTGTGGGGCGATCTGATCGGCTACTACCGCTATCGCGGCGCCACCGCCGCAGACCTGCCGCCTGCCGGGTTCTCCGGATTCAACATGGTGCTGGTGAAGCAACGCACCACAATCAGCACGGCTCTCACCCTGCGCGTCGCTTCCCCAGGACAGCATTCCGACATGTATGTCACGGTGAGGTCGGCGAGCGGTTCCCCGCTGGCCAATGCGAGTCTGGTGGTCTACAAGCACGCTCCGGGAGGGCCGTACCAAGTGTCGGTCAGAACCACCACCAACGCGCACGGGTTTGCCATCGTTCCCATCGCAATCAAGGCGACCAGCTACACCTACCAGGTCCGATACGCAGGTAGTCCCGGTCAACAGCCGGCGAACTCGTCGGCGAACGTCGTTCTGGTTCGGAATGCTGTCAGAATGCTGTCCGGTGGAATACCCGGCGTCCTGCACAAGGGCACGATGGCTCGGTTGACGGGTCGGGCAGCTCCTGAGCTATCCGGTGTTGCCGTTACCCTGGAAAGTCCTGCGGGCGGTCGCTGGGTCCAGGCGGCCCGGGCCATTGTCAGGTCGGACGGTAGCTTTTCGATGACGCTGAAAGTTGGCAGCATCGGGGGTACCCGCGAATACCGCGCTTACATTTCGCAGGTCAGCTGCCGCGGGCAGGCAGCGGGCATCAGCGCTGTCTACCGAGTGTCCGTACGCTGAGGGCCGGCAAGGGCGACGATCAGTTGGTCCGAGTCTTCGGCGCGGGCGCTCGCTCCCCAGCGCCGCCAGAGCGCCAGCAGCCGCAATGCACAGATGGCCGCCGCGGCCAGTGTCTGTACCAGACGCCGTCCTGGCCGGCGACATGCGCGAGCGAGACCACGATGCAGCCGGCCACCGCCGTCACGGCGTAGAGCTTGGTGTCCCGACGCAGCACGGACGGGATTTCGCCGGCCAGCACGTCCCGCAGGATCCCGCCGCCGATGCCGGTGATCACCCCTAGCATCACCGCGGTGTAGGGCGCGATGCCGAATGCGGCGGCCTTGGCGGTCGCCGCCGCGCAGAACACGCCGAGACCGACGGCATCGAAGACCTGAATAGCGCGGTGCAGTCTGGCGATCCAGTGATGGAAGAAAGAACGTGACAATGCTGGCGATCAGCGGCAGCGCCAGCCACCAGGTGTTGCGCAGGGCGGCCGGCGGCGTAGCCCCGATCAGCACGTCGCGGACCACCCCGCCGCCGAGCGCGGTGAGCGAGGCCAGCACCACCATCCCGACGATGTCCATGTCCTTGCGGACAGCCATCAATGCGCCGGACAGCGAGAAGGCGAAGATGCTGATCAGGTTGAGCGCTTCTTCGACGGTGTTCGCTGGCACGCCCGCATTGTCGCCGGTGCGAAGGGCGGGATCGCGCCATCGGTAGGTTTTACAGTGTCGGCGAGTCGGGCGAAAGGTGCATGGGTGAGTTCAGCAGGATCTTCCAGCGGTGGGCGGTCGCCGAAGACGCGGGCGAAGGCAGTGACGGCGAAGGCGAAGTCCCGGATGATCGGTTTCGTCGCGCGCCGGGCGCTTGCCTGGCAGAAGGCCCGCGGCCGTTCGCCGTTGGCGTTGCTGCCGGCCTCGGTGACCATGCCGTTGCGACGGTCGGGGTTGGATCCGTTGCCGGACCTGGCGACGCTGCGGGAGACCGAACCGGTGAGCAGACTGCCGGTTCCGTTCGGCGTCAACGTCTGGCTGGTGACCGGCTACCAGCAGGCTAAGGAAGTGCTGGTCGACAGCGAGCGGTTCAGCAACGACTTCGCGAACATCTCGGCCGACGCGTCACTGGTGGAGGCGATCGGTGGCAACGCCGACCAGAAGGATCCTGGTGGGCTGGGGATGGCCGACCCGCCGGACCACACCCGGCTGCGCAAGATCCTGACACCCGAGTTCACCATGCGCCGGCTGGCCAGGCTCACCCCGATGCTGGAGGCGATCGTCGAAGGTCAGCTGGACGCGATGGCCGCGGACGCCGTGCGCCGCGGCGCTGCCGGCGGCCCCGTCGACCTGGTCGAGCTGTTCTCGTTGCCCATTCCGTCGCTGGCGATCTGCGAGCTGCTGGGTGTGCCGTATTCGGACCGCGACGAGTTCCAGCGATTGTCGGTGGCCCGCTTCGATCTGTTCGCCGGTGCCGGTGCGTCGCTCGGCGCCATCTCCGAATCGCTCGAGTACCTGATGGGGGTGGTCGCCAAGCAGCGCGAGAACCCCGGTGATGGGCTGCTCGGCATGATCATCCGCGAGCACGGCGATGCCATCGACGATCGCGAACTGGCCGGCCTTGCCGACGGCATCCTGGTCGGCGGGTTCGAGACCACCGCCAGCATGCTGGCGCTGGGGGCGTTGGTGCTGCTGCAGGAGACGTCGACCAGAGACCTGATCCGCACCGACGACGCCGCCATTGGTCCGTTCGTCGAGGAGTTGCTGCGCTATCTGACGGTGGTGCAGGTGGCTTTCCCGCGTTTCGCGAAGGCCGACTGCGAAGTGGGGGGGACGGCGATAGCCGCCGGCGATCTGGTACTGGTGTCGCTGTCCGGCGCCGACCGAGACCCCGCTATGCTGGACGGCGAAAACATTTACCCTGCCATCGATCTCGAGCATGTCGACCCGATGCGGACAGCGACCCGACACCTGGCATTCGGTTACGGCGCGCACCGCTGCATCGGCGCCGAGCTGGCGAAGATGGAACTGCGCATCGCCTACCCGGCGTTGGTCAGGCGCTTCCCGACGATGCGGCTGGGCGTCGAGCCCAAAGACCTGAGCTATCGGCAGACCTCGATCGTCTACGGCATCGAGGCGTTGCCGGTGATGTTGGCCTGACGGTGCAATAACGACCGATGCCGTGCTGCCGCGCCCTCCCGAGACAGCTGCACCCTTGGCAGGTAGCGCAAAGCTGTCGCGACACTCCGCGCACTCACGGCGCGTCGGGACAGCTTTCCGCTACCGGGCGAGGGGGTTCGCTGGGCCCGGGCTGGGAGCCATGATTATCCGCTGGGGGGCGACAGGATCAACGTTCCGATCGCACCCGCAGGTGAGCGCGCTCGCCCTGCCGGCCGAACAGGCTCAGCACTTCGGCGGCGCCGGCGTCGGCGCTGCCGAACCAGTGCGGAACCCGGGTGTCGAACTCCACCGCTTCGCCGGGCGACAGCACCAGATCCTGCTCGCCGAGGATCAATCGCAGCCTGCCGTTCAGTATGTACAACCATTCGTAGCCCTCGTGCGACTGCGGATCGGGAGCTGCCGGCCGGCGCCGACCAGGGATGATCATCTTGTACGCCTGCAGGCCGCCGGCGCGACGGGTCAACGGCATCATCGTCATCCCATTGCGGGTGACCGGACGCAGATGGATGCGAGGATCGCCGGTCGGTGGTGCTCCGACCAGCTCGTCGATCTGCACGCCGTGCACCTTGGCCAGCGGCAACAGCAGCTCCAGCGTCGGCCGGCGTTGCCCCGACTCCAATCTGGACAGGGTGCTCACCGAGATCCCGGTGGCCGTCGACAGTTCGGCGAGGGTGATCTCCCGCTGCCGGCGCAGGGTGCGCAGCCGCGGTCCGACGGCAGTCAACACGGAGTCCAGATCGTCGGCCATCACCCCAGCTTGCCAGATCGGCAACATTAGTTGCGGTCTTTGGGTCGGCCGTCGCATGGTCGATCAGGGAGGTGGTCACGGTGACCGTGATGATCGACGAGCAACAGGGCGAGACAGTGGATGTCGTAGTGGTGGGTGGTGGTGCAGCCGGCGTCAGTGCCGCCGTGGTGCTGGCAAGGGCGGGACGATCGGTCCTGGTGATCGACGCCGGTGTGCCCCGGAACGCACCCGCCGACGGGGTGCACAGCTTCCTGTCCAGGGACGGAATCCGTCCCGCGGAGCTGATCGCCATCGGGCAACGGGAGCTGGCCGGCTACGGTGGCCGGCTGCTCTCCGGGCGAGCGATCGCGGCCAGTCCGACGGATTCGGGTTTCCACGTCACCCTGGACGACGGCGGCCACGTCACCGCGCGCCGGCTGCTGGTGACCAGCGGCTTGGTCGACGAGCTACCGGAGGTCGGCGGGCTTCGGCGCGTTGGGGCCGAGAGGTGATCCACTGCCCGTACTGCCACGGCTGGGAGGTCCGCGACCAGCCGATCGGAGTGCTGGCATCCGGACCGATGGCCGTGCACCAGGCGTTGCTGTTCCGGCAGTGGACGTCGGATCTGGTGTTGTTCGTCCACACCGCCACTCACCCGACCGACGAGCAGGCCGAGCAGCTGGCCGCCCGCGGGATCAGGGTCGTCACCGGCAGGGTGGAATCCTTGCAGCTGCTCGACGACCGGATGGCCGGCGTGCAATTGTCCGATGGAACTGTCGTCGCCAGGGCAGCACTGGTTGTTGGCCCACGGCCGGTAGCCAGCTCGTCGGTGTTGGAAAGCCTTGGGCTGCAACCCATTCCGCATCCACTTGGCGCCGAGGTGGGGCAGTCCTTCGCCGCCGATCCGACCGGGATGACGGCGTTACCCGGCGTCTGGGTGGCCGGGAATGTCACCGATGTGCAGGCGGGAGTGATCAACGCTGCAGCCGCTGCGGTGAATGCCGCAGCTGCTATCAACGCGGATCTGATCGCCGAGGAAACTGAGCAGGCAGTGAGCAGCTATCGAGCCGCTGGGTCGGTAGCCGAACAGAAGTGGGAGAGCGCCTCGTGAACCACCAGCACAGCAGTGACGATGTCGACCAATACACCGAAGAATTCTGGAACGAGCGGTACGGCAGCGTCGAGCAGATCTGGAGCGGCAAGCCCAACCGCCGGCTGGTGGAGCGGGCAACCGAGCTGGACCCCGGAACGGCGCTGGACGTCGGTTGCGGCGAGGGTGCCGATGCGATCTGGTTGGCGGAGCGGGGCTGGCAGGTAACGGCGTTGGACGTCTCGACGGTGGCGCTGGACCGGGGCGCCGCTCGGGCCGCGGAGATCGGCGGCGAGGTGGCTCAGCAGATCAGCTGGCTGCCCGCCGACCTGCTGATCTGGGATCCGGCGCCCGCGCAGTTCGACCTGGTGTCGGCGCAGTTCATGCACCTGCCGCAGGGTCCGCTGGAGTCACTGCACCGCCGGTTGGCCGCAGCGGTGCGCCCTGCCGGCTCGTTGCTGATCGTCGGGCACCACCCGTCCGACATGCACACCACCATGGGTCGGCCGGGCCATGCCGGCCTGATGTTCACCGCCGAGCAGATCGCTGCCAGCCTTGATCCCGACGTATGGCAGATCGTGATGACAGCTGCGCCGGACCGGGAAGCAGTCGACCCCGAGGGTGAAGCGATGACGATCCGAGACGCCGTGATGCACGCCGTTCGCCGCCGCTGACCAGATCGTTGTCCCATCCCAGCTTTCGAAGGCGTGCCGCCCAGCGGGACAGTTCGACTCACTTCTGCTGGCCCTCGTCTTTCTCCCGCGATATAGTTTATCCTAATGAAAACTATTTCTGAGGACGAGAAGGAGTTGCACCATGAGCGACCTCTCGGCGACCGAGCCGACGTTCGTAGCATCCATCTACTACCGCGACCCCGCCGCCGCGGTGACGTGGCTTGAAGAGGCGTTCGGTTTCGAGACCACGATGGCCATCGAGGGTCCCGATGGCGATTCGACGATGAGCCACTACGAATTGAGCTACCAAGGCCGCGGTCGGATCATGGTTGGTGGCGAGTGGTCCGACACGGTGCGCAGCCCAGCGTCGCTCGGCGGGGTCAGCACGCAGGGGGTGAGCGTCAGGGTCGAGGATGACGTTGATGCGCACTGCGAGCGGGCCCGGGCCGCCGGCGCCGTGATCGCCGCTGAGCCCAACGATGAGTTCTACGGCGATCGGCTGTACCGGGCGATCGACCCAGAAGGCCACGGCTGGACCTTCTCGATGCACGTCCGTGACGTGTCTCGCGCGGAGGCCGAAGCTGCCATCGGCGCCACGATCACGGCCACCAACTGGGCATGACTGGCGCGGCCGGTCTGGACCAGACCCTGACCGCGCTGGCCGACCCGAACCGCCGTCGGGCGATCGACCTGCTGCGCGAACGACCGCGTCGTGCCGGTGAGCTCGCCGCGGAGCTGACCGTGTCGCCGTCGGTGATGAGTCGCCACCTCAAGGTGCTCAGGGACAGCGGGCTGGTGGAGGAATCCCATCCGGAATGCGACGCCAGGGTACGGATCTACGCGATCAAGTCGGGGGCCACCGCCGATCTCAAAGCCTGGCTGCAGGCTACCGAACAGGGGTGGGCCGACCAGCTCACCGCCCTCAAACGCCACCCGGAGCGGGCAGGGCGATGACATCGCGAACCCTGGTGGCGCTGCGCATTGCCGCCACCCCGCAGCGCGTCTTCGAGGCCTTCAACCGGGTGACCGTCGAGCATGTCGGCCCTTCCGCAGCACCACGTCGCCCGCCGCCGTGGCTTTCTTCCGCCGGTCTTCCAGCGCCGGCTGGCCGAGTGGTGGCAACGGCTGCTCACGAATGTGAGCGCGCGAACGATCGAGCACCGCCCGCGGCAGGAATGAAGGTGACGCGGCGTCACCGCCTGCCAGCCGTACCGCTTGTCGCAGGCGAGAACGTCGACGAATAGTGTGCCCCCGGCAGGATTCGAACCTGCGCACCCGCCTCCGGAGGGCGGTGCTCTATCCCCTGAGCTACGGGGGCGGCGGTCGCCAACTCTACCGTATACGGGTGGCCGAACCGGCCGCCGGTGGTGCCCGCGCAGCTTTCAGGCCGGTGGGGTGAACGGCAGCGGTTTGGCCCCTCGTTCGGCCAGCATCTGCGTCATCACCGAGACCTCGTTGGTCTGCGATTCGATCATCTTTGCCGCGAAGTTCGCCACGATCGGGTTGCCGGCGTACTTCTCGGCGTACAGCATCATCGCCTCGCCGCCCTCATGGTGGCGGATCATCAGCTGCAGGAAATAGACGTCGGACTCCTTGCCCCGCAACGACTTCAGCCTGTCCATCTCACCGGTGGTAGCCATCCCTGGCATCACGGCCTGGTGTTGGGAGTCCTCGGCGGTGCCGGTCGCCGACACCGAGGCTGAGGTGCCGGAGCTGGTCGTCATCTGCATTCGCGCCATCGCGCCACTGCCCGTCATCCACGCCATCCGCGGGCCGGGCACCTGTTGCGGCAACTGCCACAACGACAGCCAGCCCTGCATCTCGCCGACCTGCGCCAGCTGGGTGGCGTTGATGTCGTAGGCCATCAACCGGACGTCGGCGTCCTGCGAGTCGGCTTCCTCGTAGTTGGCCATCAAAACGCCCTGCTGGTGATGGGTGATCATGTCGCGGGCAAATCCGGCGTCCACCGAATCGATGGTCGGCACCGCGGACACCGCAGAGCTCTGGGTGCGATTGGCCGACCCGCGAATGGCGTAGCCGACCAGCGAGCCGACGATCAACACGGCAATCGCCGCCAGCGCCAGCACGACCGCCGTGCCGCGGGTGCCCCAGCGCCCGAACACCGGGCTGGCGGCGGGCCGCGAGCGGGCGGGAGCTGCCTGCTGATGGAGGCTGGAATCGGAGGAGTGCCCTGCTCCGTCCGGCATCGCCGATTCCCCATCGGGCGCAGCTAACTCACCGATGGGCGTCTCGTCGTGACCGGCCGCGGTCATCTGGAGGCGGTGGTGCCGGTCGCACCCGGTGTCGCTGCGCCCGTCGCGGCCCCGCCGCTCTGACCCGCGGCACTCTGCAGCGGGGCGCCGGAGCCGAGTGCGCCGGAGCCGGCAGTGCTACGGGTCGGCACGGTGCCGGGCGCCCCCGGCCCATTCTCGTTGGTCGCCGCAGCTGCGCCGATGCCGTTCATCTGGACGTCCTTGGACGTGCGCGGGCTGGGGTCGAAGGCCGGCGGGTTGGCGACATCGAACGTCGGCTGTGAGCAGCTCGCGCCGGTCTCCGGATACACGTACTGATTCTGCCGCAACGCGGTAATGAACTCCTGGATACGAGGATCGGATACCGAGTTCAATTGCAGCTGATGTGCCCACGCCTGCAGCGAGACCTTGACCTTCAGCCCCGGGTAGGGCGACATCGAGATGTAACTCTGACCGTTGCCCTGCACGTACGCCTTCAGCGCGGTGAGATCTGCGCCCTTGACGGTGGCGGGGTTGTAAGCGATCCAGATGGCGCCGTGCTCGAGCGTATGCACCATGTTCTCGTCGCGCACCGCCTTTGCGTAGACGGTGCCCTCGCACTCGGCCCACTCGCCGTCGTGCGGGCCGCCGACTGGCGGGTACCTGTCGTAGTTCACCCGCTGGGTGGCGGTGACGTGAATGGCGGCCTTGTACTGAGGGTAGGTGAACGGCGTGTTAGCGCCGTTGTCCACCGCGGCGCCGATGTAGATGCCGGGGATGTTGGCCGACGGATCGCGGTTGTCGGCATTGGGCGCCCATACCTGGGCGGCCGAATTCTTGCTGTGCTTGGCAATCACCACCCAGGCGACGGTGCCGGCCAGGATCAGCACCACCGCCACCGCAATGATCGTCAGCCACGGAGGTCCCTGCGATTTCCGGATGATGGGGGGAGAGGTGGTGCCGAAGCGCTTCTTGCTGCTGCCGCTGGCCATCAGTGGGACCTCATAAATCGGTGCTGTAGGGACGGGGAGACGCGTCGGGCACCCGAAAATCGGATGTCGATCAGGCCCGGCGAGTGTACGGGGCCAATATCAGTGTCAGCAGCAGGAACATCCGCTGCGCCGCCGGGCCGCTCGGTGTTCGGCCCTGCCGGTCGGTGGCCAGGCGGTCCATTCCTAGAATGGCGGGGTGAATTCCCCTGAGCTGGTCGGAGCCGGCGTCGCTGCCCATCTGGCGGCACCCGACGGCCCCTCCGGCAGGCCTGCCACCGCTGCCGTTCCGGAGGCACTGTGAGGGCGCACCCGGCTGGACCCAAGCACGGCGAGTCGGTCGCGCAACACCCGTCTTCCGGTCCGCCGAGCGATGTGAACCTGCTCGATCCGGCGATTTGGCCGCGGGGCGCGCAGCGGGCCGGCCACGGGGTGGTGATGGTGGCCGGCGCTGATGTCCGCGACCTGGCCATCGAGTACGGCACCCCGCTGATGGTGGTCGACGAGGCAGATTTCCGTTCCCGGTGCCACGATTACGCGGACGCATTCGGGAACGCCAAGGACGTGCACTACGCCGGCAAGGCCTTCCTGTGCGGGGAGACCGCCCGCTGGCTGCACGACGAAGGTTTGTCGCTCGACGTGTGCACCGGAGGCGAGTTGGCCCTTGCGCTGCGCGCCGGGTTCCCCGCCGAACGGATCGCCCTGCACGGCTCGAACAAGTCCGAGGTCGAGCTGGCGGCGGCGGTAGGGGCGAAAATCGGCGCCATCGTGATCGATTCGTTCGACGAGATCGCCAGGCTGGCCGGCCTCACCGAGGGAACGACGGCGACCGTTGACGTGATGATCCGGGTCACCGTCGGCGTCGAAGCGCACACCCACGAATTCATCGCGACCGCGCACGAGGACCAGAAGTTCGGCTTCTCGCTGACCGGCGGCGACGCCGCAGAAGCAGCACGGCGGGTGGTGGCCGCCCCAGGACTTCGGCTGATCGGACTGCACTCGCACATCGGCTCACAGATCTTCGACCCGTCCGGCTTCGAGGTGGCAGCCCACCGGGTGGTCAGGCTGCTCGCCGAGCTGATCGAGCGGCACCCTGAGTTGGTCGCGACCGTCAGGACCATCGATCTCGGCGGCGGGCTCGGTATCGCCTACGTCTCCGGTGACGACCCGCTGGCCCCGGACGTGATGGCGAAGTCGTTGCAGGACATCGTTTCCCGCGAGGCACAGGCCGCCGGACTGGCGATGCCGCGGATCGCTGTCGAGCCGGGAAGAGCGATCGCCGGGCCGGGCACCGTCACCCTGTACCAGGTCGGAACGATCAAGGAAGTGGGCCTGGACGGCGGCGTGGTACGCCGCTACGTCAGTGTCGACGGCGGCATGAGCGACAACATCCGCACCGCCCTGTACGACGCCGACTACACGGTGACGCTGGCCTCCCGCAGCTCGACGGCGCCGGCCGCGCTGTCCCGGGTGGTGGGAAAGCATTGCGAGAGCGGCGACATCGTGGTGCGAGACTGCTACCTTCCTGCCGATCTGGCGATCGGCGACCTGCTGGCGGTAGCGGCGACCGGTGCGTACTGCTACGCCATGGCCAGCAACTACAACCGGCTGCCGCGGCCGGCGGTGGTGGCGGTACGGGACGGCGCCGCCAGAACGATGCTGCGCCGCGAGACCGACGACGACCTGATGCGACTGGAGAACTGGTGAGCAGCAACACTCCCCATTCGGACGGCTCGGATCCGCAGCCGGCCACGCCGAAACGGCCGGCCGGCCAGCCATCGCTGATCCCTGGCACCGCGCTGCTGGCCGTCGCCGCCGTGCTGATCGTGGTGGTGCTGGTGAAACCGAACATGCCCGACTGGCTCCGGGTCACCATCGCGGTGATCGCCGTGCTGGTGGTGTTGGCCCTGCTGGTGATCGCGTTCATGGTGTTCAGGGGTTCGACAAGGCGGCGTCGATGATCGATCGGCGGTCGGCCACTTCGGGGCCGTCACCGGTACGGATCGGACTGCTCGGCGCCGGCGTCGTCGGATCGCAGGTGGTCCGGCTGCTCACCGAGACCAGCGCCGAGTTGGCCGCCAGGGTCGGTGCCCCGCTGGAGCTGATGGCGGTCGCCGTCCGGCGGCCGCACAAGCACCCTGAGGTGCCGGCCGAACTACTCACCACCGACGCTGCCGCACTGGTCGTCCGCGACGACATCGATGTGGTGGTG
>JALYVF010000198.1 GCA_030853385.1 Actinomycetota bacterium
GGTTTCCTGCCGGGCCGTCGGCTGTCCCAGTAGTTGGTACGGCTACGCTGGGGCAGCCGAGGACTGGGCCGTCCGGGTCCGATCAGCTGCCGCGGATCGAGCTGCCGGACCGGATCAGCTCTCGTCACTTTCGGTGAAGTGAAGTCGGGCCAGGCCGGAGTTGCGGCGGAAGAGATGTGGCGAAATACATGAAGCTCGCGGTCATTCCAGGGGACGGCATCGGCCCCGAGGTGGTCGCCGAGGGCCTGAAGGTGCTCGGCGGAGTCGTTCCGGACATCGAGGCGGATAGCTACGACCTTGGTGCGAGTCGGTGGCATCGGACGGGTGAGCTGCTGCCGGATTCCGTGTTGCGTGAGCTGCGGGAGCACGACGCGATCTTGCTGGGCGCTGTCGGCGATCCGACCGTGCCGTCCGGAATCCTCGAGCGCGGACTGCTGCTGCGGATCAGGTTCGAGCTTGATCATCACGTCAACCTGCGGCCCGCCAGGCTCTATCCGGGCGTGCCGGGGCCGCTGGCCGGTGACAAGGCCGTCGACCTGGTGGTGCTTCGCGAAGGCACCGAGGGGCCCTACGCCGGCAACGGCGGGCTGCTGCGCAAGGACACCCCGCACGAGATCGCCACCGAGGTCTCGCTGAACACCTACTTCGGTGTCGAGCGCGTCGTCAGGGATGCGTTCCGGCGGGCCGCCGACCGCCCACGCAAGCACCTGACACTGGTGCACAAGACCAATGTGCTGGTGCACGCCGGACAGCTGTGGAGCAGGGTCGTCGAGGAGATCTCGATGGAGTACCCGGATGTGACGGTCGCCTACTCGCATATGGACGCCGCGATGATCCATCTGGTCACCGATCCGGCCAGGTTCGACGTGGTGGTGACGGACAACCTGTTCGGCGACATCTTCACCGACCTGGCGGCCGCCGTGTCCGGTGGCATCGGATTGGCCGCCTCCGGCAATCTCGACGTATCCCGGGAGAACCCCAGCATGTTCGAGCCGGTACACGGCTCTGCTCCCGACATCGTCGGTACCGGTGCCGCCGATCCGACGGCAGCGGTGCTGAGTGTCGCGCTGCTGCTCGACCACGTCGGGATGCCCGACGCCGCCCGCCGGGTCGAGGCGGCGGTGGCCTTCGATCTGGCCACCCGGCAGCCGGGATCTCCTGGTCGCACCACGGCGATCGGCGATCGGCTCGCCGCGCTGGCATCGAGCTGAGTCGGATCTCCATGGCACAACCGAAGGCTGCTGCCAGGGTGCTGTCGCCGCTCGGCGATTCCTTCCACCTGTTCGACACCACCCTGCGGGACGGTGCGCAGCGTGAGGGCATCAGCTACTCGGTGGCCGACAAACTGGCCGTTGCCACCCTGCTGGACGAACTCGGTGTCGGTTTCATCGAGGGTGGCTGGCCGGGCGCCATGCCCAAGGACACCGACTTCTTCGCCAGGGCCGCGGACGGCGAATTGACGTTGGGCACTGCCCAGCTGGTCGCATTCGGCTCCACCAGGCGGGCCGGCGTCAAAGTCGGTGACGACGCCCAGGTGAAGGCGTTGCTGGAATCCAAGGCGCCTGTCGTCACCCTGGTGGCGAAATCCGATGTGCGACATGTGGAAAGGGCGCTGCGCACCACCCTCGAGGAGAACCTCGCGATGGTGCACGACACCGTCGCGCTGTTGGTGGCGGAGGGCCGGCGGGTGTTCCTGGACTGCGAGCACTTCTTCGACGGCTACGCGGCGGATTCCGACTACGGGTTGCGGGTGGCCGAAGCCGCGGTGACCGCCGGCGCCGACGTGGTGGTGCTGTGCGACACCAACGGCGGACAGCTGCCGGGCCCGCTCGGGGCAACGGTGGCGGAAGTGTTGCAGCGCACCGGTTTTCGTATCGGCATTCACTGCCAGGACGACACCGGGTGTGCTGTTGCCAATACCATCTCTGCCGTCCAGGCCGGCGCCACCCACGCCCAGTGCACGGCGAACGGCTACGGCGAACGGGCCGGCAACGCCGATCTGTTCGCCGTCCTCGGCAGCCTGGTCACCAAACTGCAGATGCCGGTGGTGCCGGCGGGTCGGCTGGTCGAGATGGTGCGGGTCTCGCATGCGATCGCCGAGTTGGCGAACATCGCGCCGGATTCCCATCAGGCCTACGTCGGCGCCTCGGCGTTCTCGCACAAGGCCGGGCTGCACGCCTCGGCGATCAAGGTCGACCCGGAGCTGTACAACCACCTCGACCCGGACGTCGTCGGCAACGACATGCACATCCTGATCACCGAGATGGCCGGCCGGGCATCGGTCGAGCTGAAGGCACGCGAGCTGGGCGTCAACCTTTCGGAGCAGCCGGACGTGGTCTCGCGGGTGGTCGATCAGGTGAAATCTCGCGAGGCACAAGGATTCTCCTACGAAGCGGCCGACGCCTCCTTCGAGCTGCTGTTGCGGGAGGAACTGGTGCGAGCGTCGGGCGAGGTGACGGTGCTGCCGTTCCGTCTCGAGTCGTATCGGGTGATCGTGGAGAACCCGCTGCACTCGGCGAAGGACGGGGGGTACCTCCCTCGTGCGGGCGAAGTGTCCAGCGAGGCCACCGTCAAGGTGTACGTCGGCGATCGGCGGGTGATCGCCACCGCGGAGGGCAACGGCCCGGTGAATGCCCTGGACTCCGCGCTGCGCACCGCGTTGGAGGGGGAGTTCGACGTCCTGGCAGATGTCGAGCTGACCGACTACAAGGTGCGCATCCTGGCCGGTGACGCCGGAACAAACTCGGTGACAAGGGTTTTGGTGAGCTCGACCGACGGCGACCGCGAATGGACGACCGTCGGCGTGCACGCCAACGTCATCGAGGCATCGTGGCAGGCGCTGGTCGACTCGCTGATCTATGCACTCGGACGTGCCGTCAAGACCAAGCGACGACCCCACTGACTCTCGATCGGGCGGCCCGCTGGGCCGACCGAGCTGAACCCCTTCGATCAGGGTGGAGAACCCATGCGGCTGGCCAGAATTGCTCATCCCGACGGAGTCGTGGCCTTCGTCAGTGTCGACGGCGATCCGGCCGACGGCGCGCAGGCGCGGGAAATCCTGGCGCACCCGTTCGGGACGCCGGAGTACAGCGGCCGGTCGTGGCCCTTGTCCGAGACCCGGTTGCTGGCACCGATCCTACCGTCCAAGGTGGTGGCCTTCGGAAGGACGTACGCCGAACATGCGGCAGAGCTCGGCAACGCCGTTCCGGACGAGCCGCTGTGCTTCCTGAAACCCTCGACGTCGGTTGTCGGTCCCGGCGCCAAGATCGTGCTGCCACCGCAGAGCAAACAGGTGAGCTTCGAGGGCGAGTTGGCGGTGGTGATCGGCCGGCCGTGTAAGGACGTGGCTGCCGATGATGTGGCCTCGGTGATCCTCGGCTATACCGTCGCCAACGACGTGACGGCAAGGGATCTGCAGAAGACGGATGGACAGTGGGCCAGGGCCAAGGGCTTCGACAGCTTCTGCCCACTGGGACCGTGGATCGAGACCGAGCTGGATCCGTTCGGGCTGTCCATCAGGACAGAGGTCGACGGCGAGGTGAAGCAGGACGGCAGCACTTCGGACCTACTGTTCACCATCGGCGAGCTGGTCGAGTGGATCTCGGCGGCGATGACGCTGCTGCCGGGCGACGTGATCCTCACCGGGACCCCGGAGGGCGTCGGGCTGCTGCAGGCGGGACAGACGGTGACGATCGAGATCGAGGGCATCGGCACGCTGAGCAATCCTGTCGCCGGCTGAGCCGGCAGTTCAGCCCGGGCCGGCTGAGCCGGCAGTTCAGCCCGGCCGGCTGAGCCGGATTGGGAAGTCGTTCGCCCGGCCTGTAACATCGCTGCGGGTGCTCGAGCAGCTCAGAGCCCTTGGGGTATGGTGTAATTGGCAACACAGCTGATTCTGGTTCAGCCATTCTAGGTTCGAGTCCTAGTACCCCAGCGATTCCCTCAGCCGCTTCTCATCGTCGCCGATGACGAGCTGCCTGCGGTGGATCGGGTAGCATCAGCATCGTTCAGGCCCCCGTCGTCTAGCGGCCTAGGACGCCGCCCTCTCACGGCGGTAGCGAGGGTTCGAATCCCTTCGGGGGTACCAGACGGGCTCCGGTCGTCCTCGGACGACCGGAGCTTTTGTCGTTCTCCGGCACGGTCCTGCTGTGTTACAGGCGGGCGGTGAGCGCTTCCGATGCCTGTACCAGGTCGCCGGCCCAGCGCGCTCCTGGTCGCCTGCCGATCCGATCGATAGGCCCGGACACCGAAACCGCGGCGATCACCGTTCCCGACTTGTCCCGCACCGGGGCGGACACCGACGCCACTCCCGGCTCCCGTTCGGCGACCGACTGGGCCCAGCCTCGCCGGCGTACCTCGGCCAGCATCCTGTCGGTGATCCGGTCGTCTGCCAGCACCGCCCGCTGCAGGGTCGGGTCGCCCCAGGCGCCCAGCACCTTGGCCGCCGAACCGGCGGTCATCGGCAGTCTGGCGCCGAGCGGAACGGTGTCGCGCAGGCCGGCTGCCGGCTCTGAGACGGCAATGCAGACCCTTGCCATGCCGTCCCCCCGGTACACCTGGACGCTCTCCCCGGTGCGGTCTCGCAGCCGCGGCAACACCTCGGCCGCCGCCGCGATCAGCGGATCGGGAGCGCCGGCGGCCAGCACCGCCAGCATCTGCCCTGGCCGCCAGCGGCCTTGTTCGTCACGCGAGAGCAGGCCATGCACCTCCAGCCCGACGGCCAGCCGATGAGCGGTCGCCCTCGGCAGCTCGGTTGCGGCACACAGATCTGCCAGTCCGATGGGCGACGATACCGTCGCGCGCAGTACCTGGACGGCTTTGTCGAGAACTCCGATGCCGCTAGACTGTCCCATGCAGCGATACTAGATTCCCGAATCCTGGGATGTCTACAGCGATGTCTACCGGTGGAGGTCCAGCCATGGGACGCACGATGGCGGAAAAGGTCTGGGACGAGCACGTGGTGCGACGGGCGGACGACGAACCAGACCTGCTGTACATCGACCTACACCTGATTCACGAAGTCACCAGCCCGCAGGCCTTCGAGGGCTTGCGCGAGACCGGCCGCGTCGTCCGCCGGCCCGAGCTCACGGTGGCCACCGAAGATCACAACGTTCCCACCATCGGTATCAACCTGCCGATCGCCGACGAGGTCTCCCGCACCCAGGTGGAGAAGCTGCGCAGCAACTGCGCCGAGTTCGGCGTCCAGCTGTATCCGATGGGTGACGCGGAGCAGGGCATCGTGCACGTGATCGGGCCGCAGCTGGGACTCACCCAGCCAGGGATGACGATCGTCTGCGGCGACTCGCACACCTCGACCCATGGCGCCTTCGGTGCGTTGGCATTCGGTATCGGCACCAGCGAGGTCGAACATGTGCTGGCCACCCAGACGTTGCCGCTCAGGCCGTTCAAGACGATGGCGATCACCGTCGACGGTGAGCTGCCGGATGGAGTGACGGCCAAGGACGTCATCCTCGCGGTGATCGCGAAGATCGGTACCGGCGGCGGCCAGGGATATGTGTTGGAGTATCGAGGATCCGCGATCCGCGCGCTGTCGATGGAAGCCAGGATGACCGTCGCGAACATGAGCATCGAGGCGGGGGCGCGGGCGGGAATGATCGCGCCGGACGCCACCACCTTCGACTACGTCAAGGGACGGCAGCACGCGCCTGCGGGTGCCGATTGGGATGCGGCCGTCGAGTACTGGTCGTCGCTGACGACCGACGACGACGCTGTTTTCGACGCCGAGGTCCTGATCGACGCAGCCTCACTGTCGCCCTACGTCACCTGGGGCACCAACCCAGCACAGGGACTTCCGCTCACCGCATCGGTGCCCGACCCGGAGCTGATGGTCGACCAACTGGAGCGGACAGCAGCCGAGAAAGCGCTCGAATACATGGATCTCACCGCCGGCACCCCGCTGAAGCAGATCCATGTCGACACCGTCTTTCTCGGTTCGTGCACCAACGGTCGGATCGAGGACCTGCGGGCCGCTGCCGGCATCATCGGTGGCCGGCGGGTGGCCGACGGGGTCCGGATGCTGGTGGTACCCGGCTCGATGCGGGTCAAGCTGCAGGCCGAGGCCGAGGGGCTGGACAAGGTGTTCACCGCTGCCGGCGCCGAATGGCGCAGTGCCGGTTGTTCGATGTGCCTCGGGATGAATCCCGACCAGCTGGCACCGGGGGAGCGCAGCGCATCGACCTCGAATCGAAACTTCGAGGGCCGGCAGGGCAAAGGCGGCCGGACACATCTGGTTTCGCCTCAGGTGGCAGCAGCGACGGCAGTTCGCGGAACGCTCAGCTCGCCGGCCGACCTGGCGGATGCACCGGCCATGGCCACGGTGTGATGTGGCCAAGCTGATCTGCCCAGTGTGATCAACCCAACGTGACCAGGCCAACGGCCGGCGGACAGGAGATACCGACCATGGATGCGTTCACCACTCACACCGGAGTCGGAATCCCGCTGCGGCGTAGCAATGTCGACACCGATCAGATCATTCCGGCCGTCTACCTGAAGCGGATCACCAGGACCGGATTCCAAGACGGACTGTTCTCCGCCTGGCGCTCGGATCCATCGTTCGTGTTGAACCACCAGGTTTTCGCCGGCGGCTCCGTGCTGGTGGCCGGATCCGACTTCGGCACCGGTTCGTCCCGAGAGCACGCGGTCTGGGCCTTGATGGATTACGGGATCCGGGTAGTGATCTCGTCCCGGTTCGCGGACATCTTCCGCGGAAACGCTGGCAACGGCGGCCTTCTCGCCGCCGAGGTGAGCCAGGACGATGTCGAGCTGATCTGGAAGGTGCTGGAGAACGCTCCTGGCGCCGAGGTGACGGTCGACCTGACCGCGCAAACGGTGTCTGCCGGGTCGCTGACGGTGCCGTTCCGGATCGATTCCTACACTCGCTGGCGGCTGCTGGAGGGTCTTGACGACATCTCGCTGACCCTGCGGCACGCCGATGTGATCACTGATTTCGAATCACACCGGCCGGCTTTCCTGCCGGTCGCCAACGCCGGCTGATCGACCCGTCGGCGCGGCCGGACAGTCACTGTCGGTGAGTCGGCGATAGTGCCTGTGCTGGCTGCCGTCGGCGGCCACTTCCGTTGCAGAGCAACGGATTTTGGCTCCGCTGGCGTCAGTGACGGTTCGCTGATCGGCCGGTCGAGCGGGTGGGGCCGGCGCGGAAATCCAGCCCAGATGACAGTCGATTTCGGGCCCGAAATGGCCGAGATCGGTTGGAACGCTTAGACTTGCGCCGCGTGGCGTGTTGGCATTGCCGCAGCTCCGCGCCTACCGTGTCCCCCAGTCGGCCTAACGAACTGGCCGTGAAACGTCCTGGGAGGGACACCATGAACAAAACTGATCTGACCAACAAACTCGCCGAGCGCCTCGACGGGAACAAGAAGGCCGCCGCCGACGCGGTCGAGGGCTTCATCGACATCGTGGTGCGCGAGGTGCACGGCGGCGGCAGTGTCTCGATCTCGGGCTTCGGTGTCTTCGAAAAGCGCGCCCGCGCAGCCCGAACGGCTCGTAACCCGCGCACCGGAGAAGCGGTACGCGTCAAGCGGACCACCGTTCCAGCGTTCCGTCCTGGCAAGAACTTCAAGGACGTGCTGGCTGGCGACGTGAAGCTGCCACGAGCGGCCGCACCGGCGCGCGCAGCTGCCCAGCCCGCTGTCACCAGGGCAGCCGCTGCCAAGCCGGCAGCTACCAGGGCACGGGCGGCGGCCAAGCCCGCCGTCACCAGGGCAGCCACTGCCAAGCCGGCCGTCACCAGGTCCGCTGCCAGGCCGGCGACCGCCGCGAAGCCTGTTGCCGTAAGGACTCGCACCGCGGCGGGCCGTCCGGCGGCCGCCAAGACAGCCGCACGACCCGCTGTCACCAGGACCCGTACCGCTAAGCCGGCAGTCACTCGGGCCGCCATGCCGGCCGTCAAAGCTGCGCCGAAGCCGGCCGCCAGGAAGCCAGTGGTCAAGGCTGCCGCCAAGCCGGCAGCGAAGGCTGCTGCCAAGAAGGCTGCTGCTAAGCCGGCCGTGAAGGCTGCTGCCAAGAAGGCGCCGGCCAAGAAGGCTGCCAAGAAGAAGTGAGCTGACGGGCGGGTTCAACCGTCCGCCAAAGGCCCGGCGCCATTGAGGTGCCGGGCCTTTGCATGCTACCGACTGGGCGCCGGGTAGGAATCGGCCTGCACCAACCGATTCCCGTCGAACGACAACACCCAATAGGCAGCCTTCGGCGTGCCGACGTCCGACACGGTGATCTCGGACCGACTCGCCAGCGACTTGACCACCCCTGGGATCACGCCGCCCTGGCTGCAGGCGACAACCGAGCCGAGTCCATCCGCCAGCTCGGCCAACTCGGCCAGCCTCCTACGGGCCGCTGCCGGGTCGTCGCGGTAGATCTCCTCACCCAGCAGCGGTTCGCGTTCCACTGACAGTCCTAGGGCCTTCGCCAACGGCTGCACGGTCTGCCGACAGCGGGTGACGGGAGCGCTGATGATCCTGATGGGTGCGAACGGCTGCAACAGCTTCTGCAGGGCCTGAGCCTGCTTGCGGCCCTTGCCGTCGAGCGGGCGGCGTTCGTCGTTGCCCTCGAACGACTCTCGGTGCCCCGCCTTGGCGTGGCGGACCAGCACCACCGACCGCAGATCAGGCGGCTGGATGGTGAAGGTCTCCAGCACGGCGCGATCGAAGTCGTAGGTCATCTTGTCGTGGGCATGCTCGGGCGAGAGCCACTCCAGCTTGTCCACTTCCTTGTTGGGCCGAAATCCGCCCGCCAGCCGCCGGGCCGAGAAGTACTGCACCGTCTTGGGTCCGGCCGGCACCTCGTAGGAGACGCTGGTCAACGCCCGGCCGATGGCCGCCGGGAATCCGGTCTCCTCCGCCACCTCCCTTGCCGCTGTCTGCGGTGCGGATTCGTCGCCGTCGGCCTTGCCCTTGGGCAACGACCAGTCGTGGTAACGCGGCCGGTGCACCAGCGCAACCCTGGTCCCGAAACGCTGTGATGGCTTCCACATCAGCGCTCCGGCGGCTCGCACCTTGGCCTCACTCGACACCGGCGGTCCCACCGTGCAGCAGCCGCTCCTGGATATCTTCGCCGGCCCGGAACGTCCAGCCGTCCGGCCCGAGCAACCAGCAGGCGACGGTGTCGGTGGTCAGCAGACCGAGCAGCCGCCGCAGCGGGGTGGTGGTGGACGGATCGGTCAGCCGGACGAGGGCTTCCACCCGGCGATCCAGGTTGCGGTGCATCAGGTCTGCGCTGCCGATCCAGTACTCGGGATCGCCGCCGCCGCCGAAATAGAACACCCTCGAATGCTCGAGGAATCGCCCGACGATCGACCGGACTGTGATGTTCTCGCTGAAGCCTGGAACACCGGCCCGCAGTGCGCAGATGCCGCGGACCGTCAGATCGACCTGAACGCCGGCCCTGGCCGCCCGGTACAACGCGTCGATCACCTCTTCGTCGACGATCGAGTTCATCTTCAACTGGATGGCGCCCCCGCGGCCGGCCCGCTGGTGTGCGATCTCGGCCTCGATCCGGTCGACGATGCCCGATCGGACGGAATGCGGGGCCACCAACAGGTTCCGGAACTCGGTCTGCCGGGAGTAGCCGGTGAGCACGTTAAACAGGTCGGTCAGATCCGCGCCGATCAGCGGGTCGGCCGTCAGCAAGCCGAAATCCTCGTAGATGCGGGCAGTTTTCGGGTTGTAGTTCCCGGTACCGACGTGGCAGTAGCGGCGGATCGTCGATCCCTCCTGCCGCACCACCAGGGCGACCTTGCAGTGCGTCTTGAGTCCGACCAGGCCGTACACCACGTGCACCCCTGCCCGCTCAAGGGCTTTGGCCCAGGTGATGTTCGCCTGTTCGTCGAACCTGGCCTTGATCTCCACCAGCGCGACCACCTGTTTGCCGGCCGCAGCCGCCTCGATCAGCGCATCGACGATTGGTGAATCGCCCGAGGTGCGGTACAGAGTCTGTTTGATCGCTAGCACGTTGGGGTCTGCCGCCGCCTGCTCGGTGAAGCGCTGCACGGTGGTGGCGAACGACTCATAGGGATGGTGCAGCAGCACATCTCCGTCCCGCAGCCTGGCGAAGACACTCTTCGGAGTCTCGCCCTCGACAAAGGCCGGATTCGTCGCGGGAACGAAAGGTCGATCCTTCAACTCCGGTCGGTCCAGACCGTGAAATTGCCACAGACTGGACAGGTCGAGCAGCCCACGCACCTCGACGGCATCGCTCGGGTCGACGTCGAGTTCACTGAGCAGCAGATCGAGGATGCGTCTGCTGCTGGTGTCGGTAATCTCCAATCGGACCGGCGGCCCGAATCGCCGCCGCGCGAGCTCCCGCTCCAGTGCCTGCAGCAGGTCCTCGTCGCGGTCTTCCTCTACCTCCAGGTCGGCATTGCGGGTAACCCGGAAGGTCTGGTGCTCAACGACTTCCATTCCGGGGAACAGCTCGCCGAGATGAGCCGAGAGCAGCTCCTCCAGCGGCAGGTAGTCGTCCACCCCCGGCCGGACCCTGACGAACCGGTCGACGTTGTTGGGCACCTTGACTCTGGCGAACCTGTCTAACGCCGAATCAGGGTCGCGGACGATCACCGCCATATTCAGGCTCAGCCCCGAGATGTACGGGAACGGATGCGCCGGGTCGACGGCCAGCGGAGTGAGGACCGGGAAGATCTGGTTGGTGAAGTAGTGCGCCAACCGATCCTTGTCGCTATCGGCGATCTCGTTCCAGTGCACGATGTTGATACCGGCGGCGGCGAGTTCGGGCAGCACGTCCCCGACGAAGCACCGTCCCTGTCGTTCCACCAACTCCTGGGTGCGTTCGGAGATCAGCTTGAGTTGCTCGCCGGCCGTCAGCCCGTCTGCGCTGGCGACCGAAAGACCCATGTCCTTGCGGCGCTTCAGGCCGGCCACCCGCACCATGTAGAACTCGTCGAGGTTCGAGGCGAAGATGGCCAGGAACTTGGCCCGCTCCAACACTGGTTCTTGCCGGTCCTCGGCCAACGCCAGCACCCGCTCGTTGAAATCCAGCCAACTCAGTTCACGGTTGTAGAACCGGTCGGCCGGTAGCGTCTCCGCTGCGGTCTTGGCCGGGTCGATGTCCGCTGCCGAGCCTGCCTTCGGGGTGTGGAACGGCTCGATGACAGTGGTCGCGCCGTTCTGCTCGCCGGCCTCCTGCACAGGCTGGTTATCGGGACTATCAGTTTCGGTGGAGCGGTCGATGGCGGTCACCTCTGCATTGTCGCGTGCCCGGCCGCGGAACCGCCAGCGAACTGTGGGTGACGATCTTCCGGCGACCGTGTTGGCCGCCGTCACCATTACTGTTGATCAACCTGGCGCGCCGACGTGCCGATGGTCGGAAGGGAACCCCAGTGGCTCGACTGAAGGCGTTGGAACACAGCAACGGCTGGATCTGGATGTGCGCATCGGTGATGTACCCGCTCAGCCACCTCCTCGGTCGGCGGCGGTACGAGGGGATCGAGAAGCTCAACCGGCCAGGTCCGGTGCTGCTGGTGGCCAACCACATCTCCCACCTGGACCCTGTGTACGACGCGGTGATGGTGCACAAGGCCGGCCGGGTACCGCACATCCTGGCCAAGGCCGCCCTGTGGAAGGTCCCGGTCGTCGGCAAGGCACTGAGCGGCACGCACCAGATTCCGGTCGACAGGGGCGGAGCCGGGCAGTCGGCGGTGGAAGCCGCCCAGCGGTACCTGGCCGATGGCGGTTTGGTGTTGATCTACCCGGAGGGCACCGTCACCAGGGAGCCGAACTTCTGGCCGATGCGCCCGCGCCCCGGCGTGGCAGCGATGGCGTTGTCCGGCAACTACCGGGTGGTTCCGGTCGCGCACTGGGGCACCCAGCAGGTGTACAACTCCTACGCCGATGGCCGCAAGCTGCGGCTGTTCCCCCGCAAGGACATCAGGGTGGTGGTCGGCGACGACATCGACCTGTCGGCCTATCGCGGACAGGGATCCGATCCGCGGGCCATTCTCGAGGTGTCGGTGTTGATCATGCAGACGATCGCGGGAATGCTCGGCGAGATTCGCCGCGAGACGCCGCCGAAGCAACTGTTCGACTGGAAGAAGGCGGAACGCAAGGGCAGCAATGCCGCTGGGGATACCCCCGAGGGCAAGAAGAAGCGGTGATGACGAAACCCCTTCCCCTGCAACGGTTTACCGTACTCGGTGCTGGCGCCTGGGGGACCACCTACGCCAAGGTGCTCGCCGACGCCGGCCGAGAGGTGGTGCTATGGGCGCGCCGCGGTGCGGTAGCCGACGAGATCAACAACACCCGCCGGAATTCCTCCTACCTCGGCGAGGTGCAGCTGCCGGAGACGGTGACCGCCACCGACGATCTCGACGAAGCGATGGACTCCGCCGATGCGGTGGCGCTGGCGGTACCCAGCCAGACGCTGCGGGAAAACCTCACCGTATTCCGGGATGTGCTGCCGGCCGGCGTCCCCGTTGTCTCGCTGGCCAAGGGCGTCGAAATCGGTACCGGGCTGCGGATGAGCGAGGTGATCAGCGCCGTTGCGCACGTAGCGGCCGAGCGGATTGTGGTGCTCTCGGGTCCGAACCTGGCGGTCGAGATCGCCGCCGGCCAACCGACGGCGACGGTGCTGGCCTGCACCGATCACGACACCGCAATTGCGGTGCAGGTGGCGTCCGCGAGTGGCTATTTCCGGCCGTACACGATCACCGACGTGATCGGTGCTGAGATCGCCGGCACCACCAAGAACATCATCGCTCTCGCCACCGGCGTCGCCGAAGGGTTGGGGCTGGGGCTGAACACGGCCGCATCGCTGATCACCAGGGGACTCCACGAAATGACCAGGCTAGGCGTGCAACTCGGGGCGCAACCGCAGACGTTCGCCGGCCTGGCCGGGCTGGGCGACCTGGTGGCGACTTGCTCGTCGCCGCTGTCCCGTAACCGCCGGCTCGGCGTTCAGCTGGGCAACGGGCTGACGGTGGACGATGCCCAGCAGCTCTCCGGCGACCTGGCCGAGGGCGTCGTCAGCTGCCGGTCCACCCGCGATCTCGCGCACCGGCACGGCATCGGCATGCCGATCACCGAGGCGGTCTACCAGCTCTGCCACCTGCACGCGCCGCCGGAACAGATGATCAGGGCGCTGATGGACAGGCCGCCCGGCCCGGAATGACGGCGGTGCGCGCCGTCGCCTGCCCGAGACCAGCCCGCCCGTAGGGTTGGCGGCATGAATTCCGCAGGCATGAATTCCCAGCAGCGCATCAGGGTCGCCGTCGTTTTCGGCGGCCGCAGCGGCGAGCATTCGGTGTCCTGCCTGTCCGCGGCCAGCGTGCTGGCACAGCTCGACCCGGAACGGTTCGAGGTGGCCGCCATCGGCATCACCCCGGACGGCGGCTGGCGCAGCGTTGACGCCGCCGGACTGCGCGAGGTCGAGGCCGGGCGTTTCCCCGAGGTGGCCGACGGTCCGACGGTGAGCCTGCGGATGGATGCCAACTCGACGGCGCTGGTGGCGACCGGGGGCACCTCGGTGACCTCCACTGAGGCGGCGCTGGGGGTGGACGTGGTGTTCCCGCTGCTGCACGGCCCGATGGGCGAGGACGGCACGCTGCAGGGGCTGCTCGAGCTCACCGGGCTGCCCTACGTCGGCGCTGGTGTGCTGGCCTCGGCGGTCGGGATGGACAAGGAGTTCACCAAGAAACTGCTGGCGGCCCAGGGGCTTCCGGTCGGCAGGTACGCCGTGCTGCGACCGGGAATCCAGACGCTACAGCTGGCCGAGCGGCAGCGGCTGGGACTGCCGGTATTCGTCAAACCGGCCAGAGCGGGGTCTTCGCTCGGCGTCAGCAAGGTGGACGACTGGGCCGATCTGGATGCGGCCATCCATGCCGCAAGGCAAGCGGACCCGAAGGTGCTGATCGAGGCAGCGGTGATCGGCAGGGAGATCGAATGCGGGGTGCTCGAGCACCCCGACGGCACCCTGCAGGCGTCACCGACGGCCGAGATCCACCTGGCCGGCGACCACGACTTCTACGATTTCGACGCCAAGTACGTCGACGACGTGGTGACCTTCGACATCCCAGCGAAGCTGCCCGATGAGGTGAACCAGCAGATTCAGGAGCTGGCGGTGACGGCGTTCAGGGCGCTTGCTGGGCAGGGCCTTGCCAGGGTCGACTTCTTCGTGGCTGAGGACGGCGAGGTGGTGATCAACGAGGTCAACACCATGCCGGGGTTCACCCCGATCTCCATGTACCCCAGGGTGTTCGGAGTCGCCGGCATCTCCTATCCTGAGTTGCTGGACACCCTGATCAGCACCGCCATCGCCCGCGGCACCGGACTGCGCTGACGCTCTGGTCGGCGCTGGCGCGGCCGGCTGCTACTTGTCGTCGGTCGGCAGCAGCGTTCCGTTGGAACAGATCGCCCGCGCCGGCATGATGCCGCTGATCACCGCGGACATCTGCTGGATCGGGCCGGTGCCGGTGCCGTCCGGCAGCGTGATTGCGATGCGCACCGACCGGTCGGCCGCCAAGTACGTCGTCTGGCCGCTGTCGCTGAGCTGCAGCCACTGCACACCCGGCTGACCGTTGGCGTTCGACACCTGGGTCAGCGCCGACGAGCAGGTCAGCTCGGAGGGGGTCGGCAGCCCGCAGCGCAGCACGATCGCTGGATCACCCCAGGCCGCCGTGCCAGCCAGATCGCCGACCAGCTGGCGCTTGGCCGAGGTGCCGAGACTGTCCGGCAACGCCGTCATCAGCTGCTTGCAGTACCTGCCGGTGGCGCCGGGAGCGTCGATGGACGATACCGTGACAGGCCCGGTGGCGGCGGCCGGTTGCTGGTTCTTCCAGATCAGCCCGCCGACGACGACGGCGATGATCACCACGATCGGCAGCGACAGCACGCCAAGCAGCCGACCGCGGGAGATGCCGCCGGCCCGCCCAGCGGTCGGCGGATCGGCCGCCGGCTGGCGGGTGGTTCGAGAGGGTCGGCCGGCCACTTACAGATGCACGACGGGGCAGGTGAGGGTGCGGGTGATGCCGTGCACTCCTTGCACCCGAGCGACCACGAGCTTGCCGAGTTCGTCGACGCTGTTCGCCTCTGCGCGGACGATCACGTCGTAGGGCCCCGTCACGTCCTCGGCGCTGGTGACGCCGGTGATTTCGGAGATGGCGGCGGCGACGGACGCGGCCTGCCCGACCTCGGTCTGGATGAGAATGAAGGCCTGCACCACGATGTGCCCCTTTCCGTTCGACGGCCAGCGGGCCGTGTGCAGCTGCCGAGGCTCCTCGGCACACCGAGCGTAGCCGTAGCCGCCGGGTGTCGGCCGCCGGGGACATACGCTGGGTCCGGCGTTTGCCCGTCGGTGCCCGGCAATGCGCTTTCGGTGCCCGCACTGCGCCTTTCAGTCCGGAGGAATCCCATCAACGCGAGCAGTTCGTCATCCCGCGGTTCCGCCGCCGGCAGCCCGACTGCCGGCTCGTCGAAAGGCGCCGGGTCCACCGGCGAGCGGACGCTGGCCGGCACCGGGGAGTTCAGCGCCATCGGGGCGGTGACGGCGGATCGGCGGCAGCCGCCGAGCACGCTGCTGGGGCCCGGCGACGATGCGGCGATCGTCAGCACCCCCGGTGGTGCGGTGGTGGCCAGCGTCGACATGCTGGTCGACGGCGTGCATTTCCGCACCGACTGGGCCACCGGTGAGCAGATCGGCCGGCGCGCGGCGCTCGCTTCGATGGCCGACATCGCGGCCATGGGCGCCACCCCGACCGCGCTGCTGGTTGCGTTGTCGGCGCCTGGGGCCACGCCCCTCGACTTGGTGACCGGCATCGGCAACGGCCTGCATGCCGCCGCCGAAGAGGCAGGAGCCGGGGTGGTGGGCGGCGACCTCACCGCGTCCCCGGTGGTGACGGTGTCGGTCACCGTGCTGGGCGATCTGGCGGCCGCCAGACCGGTACTGAGGTCCGGTGCCAGCTCCGGTGACCTGGTGGCCATCACCGGCCGATTGGGTTGGGCCGCGGCGGGTCTGGCGGTGCTGACGCGGGGGTTCAGGTCGCCCGCTGCCGCGGTGAATGCCTACCGGGTGCCGGAACCGCCGCTGGCGCAGGGGCCGATTGCCGCCGCCGCCGGCGCCACCGCCATGATCGATGTCTCCGACGGCTTGCTGGCCGACCTCGGTCATATCGCCGATGCATCCGGGGTGTCCATCGACGTCCGCAGCGCCACCCTCGAGGTGCCCGCCAGGCTGGCCGAGGTGGCGTCCGCGCTTGGCAAGAACGCCCAGAGTTGGCTCCTCACCGGTGGTGACGACCATGCGCTGGCGGCCACCTTCCCGGCCGGCTTGACGCTACCGCCCGGCTGGCTGCGCATCGGCCAGGTCGGCGCCGGCAGCGGGGTGACGGTGGACGGCAACCCGTATGACGACGAGGCCGGCTGGGACCATTTCCGGGCCCCCGCCGGTCGCTGACGTCGCTGACCTCGCTGACCTGGTTGACCTCACCGACCTCACCGACAAGGAAAGGACTGCCGTGCCGACACCGCTCTGGCAGGTGATCGATCCCGGCTGGGCTGCTGCGCTGCAGCCGGTTGCCGACCGGATCACCGCGATGGGGCAGTTTCTCCGGGAGGAGATTGCCGGCGGCCGCACCTATCTGCCAGCCGGCCAGAATGTGTTGCGGGCGTTCGTCAGGCCGATGGCCGACGTCCGGGTGCTGATCGTCGGCCAGGATCCGTACCCGACTCCTGGGCACCCGATAGGGCTGTCCTTCGCCGTCGATGCTGATGTCCGGCCGCTGCCACGATCGCTGGCCAACATCCACCGCGAACTGACCGCCGATCTGGGCGTTGCCGCGCCGCCGAACGGTGATCTGACACCGTGGGCGGACGCCGGGGTGCTGCTGCTGAACCGAGTCCTGACAGTGGCACCAGGAGCGCCGGCATCGCACCGCGGCAAGGGCTGGGAGGCGGTCACCGAACAGGCCATCAGGGCGTTGGTCGATCGCGGCGGCCCGCTGGTCGCTGTGCTGTGGGGAAGGGACGCCCAGACGCTGCGGCCGATGCTGGGACAGGTGCCGGTGATCGCGTCCGCGCATCCGTCACCGATGTCGGCGGACCGCGGCTTCTTCGGATCGCGACCGTTCTCCAGGACCAACGAGCTGCTCAAGAGTCAAGGCGCAGAGCCGATCAACTGGGCCTACTGACGGCTCAGAGCAGCCCGGCGTCCCAGGCGACCATCGCGCCGGCGGCGCGATCGTCGGCCGGCGCGAGGGGGGCGTCGTCCACCACGGTGCCGGCCATCCGCAGCAGCGGAACAATCAGCAGCGAGGCCGCCGCGATGCCCATGCCGAGGCGAACCGTCAACAGCGGCTCGATGCCCAGCAGCTCCAGCAGCCGGACGTGCACCGTCTCCATCAACGGCGACGGCACCAGCACATACCGTTCGGCGCCCGGTGCGAACCGGTGGGCCAGTACGGCGGCCACCGCGCCGGGGATGTCGTCGACCAGCACCGGAACACCGTGCAGCGCCGACTCCATGACGAACCCGGTGAGGGCAGCGATATCGGCGCCGCCGGCCACCCGCAGCAGGGTGGCGGCATCAGAGCTGCCTGTCGTCAACCGGTAGCGGGCGTCCCGGACGGCGGCGACCCTGCGGATCCAGCCGTCGTCGCTGACGCCGGTGCCGCGGCCGGCCGCGTCGACCGGCTCCATCCCGGTCAGGTACGAGGCCAGCGCGGCGGCCGAGGTGCCGGCCCCGACGCCGCAGACGGCGCCGATCAACAGATCTCGCCCGGCCGCGAGATGGGCGGCTGCCTGGTCGCGTCCTAGCTGGATCGCCCTGGCCACCTGGTCGAGGGTGAGCGCATCCTGCTCGTCGATCGAACCGGATCCTGCTCGCACCTTCGCCGACCGGACGCCCGGAATCTCCTCGTCGGTGTCGATGGCGACGTCCAACACGTCGACGTCGACGCCCGCCTGTGCGGCCAGCACGGCGGTGGGGCCGGTGCCGGCCGCCAGCTCGCCGGCCCGCCTGGCGGTGGCCGCCGGAAGATCGGCCGTCAGCTGCTTGCCGGCGACACCGTGATCACCGGCGAACACCATCAACTGCGGCGACCTGGGAGCGATCGGCGGCTCGCTGCTGCGCCGCAAACCTGCAAGGGTGTCGATGATGGGCGCAAGGTCGCCCAGGCATCCTGGCGGTAGGTTCACACGGCGGCTGGTACTCGCCGAAGCCGCCGCCTGGTCGGGCGTCGGTACGGCCATCGGGTCGCTGGTCACCGTTGCACGCTACCGTCGGCCCCGGCCCGGTCCGACGCAGCAGGAGGAGGGACCCTGATGGAAGAGCCTTCCAGCTGCGCCTATGAATGGCGGTATGCCGACGAGGCAGGTGTCACGGCCGACGGTCCCGCCATTGCCTTCGAATCGCAGGAATCGGCCGAGCAGTGGCTGTCCGAGAACCATCAACAGCTGACCGACGACGGGGTCAGCGCCGTCAGTCTGTTCGACGGCACCTCGATCATCTACGGACCGATGCCACTGGGCCGCTGACCGTCGCGAGTTGTTAACGGCGGTTAACTCTTGGCACACTGAGGTCACCGTCTCACCTTGGAGCCTTGATGCCAGATTTCAGCGAGCCTGCGGAGTACGCCGAGATTCGGCAGGCCGTCCGCCAGATTTCCGAAAAGCACGGTCTGCGCGAGTACGCCGAGCGCGGCAAGCACTCCGAGCCGATGACCGAACTGTGGCAGGAGCTGGGCGAGGCCGGGTTCATCGGCATCAACGTGCCGTCGGAGTTCGGTGGCGGCGGAGCAGGGATGAGCGAGCTGGCGGTGGTCGCCGAGGGGTCGGCGTCCGTCGGCTGTCCGCTGCTGCTGTTGTTGGTGTCCAGCGCGATCTGCGTCGAGGTGCTGTCCCGTCACGGATCGGCGGGACAGAAGGCCGAATGGCTGACGAAGCTGGCCGACGGGCAGCTCAAGATGGCGTTCGCGATCACCGAGCCGGACGCCGGCAGCAACTCGCACAAGATCACCACGACGGCGAAGCCGGCCGACGACGGTAGCGGCGACTGGATCATCTCCGGGCAGAAGTACTACATCTCGGGAGTGGACGAATCGGCGGCCGTCCTCACCGTGGCCCGCACCGGCACCGACGACAGGGGCCGCGCCCAGATCTCGCTATTCATCGTGCCCACCGACGCCACCGGGCTGGCGGCGAACCGGCTGCCGGTGGCCGCGCAGATCCCCGACAAGCAGTTCATCCTGTTCTACGACGAGGTACGAGTGCCGGCGACCGCGCTGGTCGGTGAGGCTGGCAACGGTTTCAAGCCGCTATTCGACGGGTTGAACCCGGAACGCATTGCCACCGCAGCACTGTGCGTCGGCATCGGCAGGTTTGCCCTTGAGCAGGCAGCGGACTATGCTCGCACCCGAGTCGTCTGGGGGGCCCCGATCGGCAGCCACCAGGGCGTGTCACATCCGTTGGCACAGGCCAAGATCAACGTCGAGTTGGCCGCGCTGATGTTGTCCAAGGCTGCCTGGCTGCACGACAGGGGTGACGACGCCGGCGAAGTGTGCAACATGGCCAAGGCAGCCGCTGCCGATGCCGCGGTGGCCGCAGTCGACGCGGCGATCCAGGCGCACGGCGGCAACGGACTGTCCGAGGAGTACGGGCTGATGCCGCTGTACGGAATGGCCAGGTTGCTGCGGATCGCGCCGGTGAGCAAGGAAATGGTGCTCAACTACGTCGCGCAGCACACCCTGAAACTGCCCCGCTCCTACTGACTTCGGAGAGCCGATTCACCGCCGTTGCCAACGGATCTCGCCACCGACGACGGTGCTCAGTACTGCAGTGGAACGGATCTGCAATGGGGCGGCCGTCAACGGATCGGTGTCGACGGCGACGAAGTCGGCCAGCCGGCCGGCTGTCAGCAGTCCCTTGTGGTCTTCCTGACCGGCGGCGATTGCCGGTCCCAGACTGTAAGCGGTGAGCGCTTCTGCCGGAGTCAACCGCTGCTGTGGCTGCCAGCCACCGCAGGGGCGCCCGTCTGCCCGGCACCTGGTGATCGCCGCGTAGAGGCCCTCGAACGGATTCGGCTCCTCGACCGGTGCGTCGGAGCCGAAGGCCAATGGGGCCTTGGCATCCAGCACGCTGCGCCAGGCGTAGGCGAGCAGGTGGTGGCTGTCGAGCAGCGCATCGACGAGGTCGAAATCAGTGGTGCAATGGGTGGGCTGCATGGACGCGGAAACGCCGAGCTTTGCCATCCGGCTCACATCGGTCGGCCGCAGGAATTGGGCATGCTCGATCCGTAGCCGCAGGCCGGGCGGCCGTTCCGCGAGTTGTTCGTAGACGTCGAGCACCAGTTGATTCGCGCGGTCGCCGATGGCGTGAGTAGCCACGGCTATACCGGCCGCGACGGCCACTCCGGCCATCGCGAGCATGTCCTGAAACGGCGTGACGGCGATACCGGTGTTGCCTGGGTCACCGGCGAAGGGCCTTGTCATCTGACACGTGTGCGAGCCGAGCGCCCCATCGCTGAAGATCTTGACCGGTCCGGTGCTCAGCCAGTCGTCGCCGTCCCCGGTACGCCGCCCCTCGTCGATGGCCGCCGCCAGATGTTCGGCGGGAATGGCTTTGTGAACCCGCAGTTTCAGCTCCCCGGCGTCCCGCATGTCCAGGTAGGCAGTCCTGGCATCCTCGCCGTCGATGTCGTGCACACTGGTGAGCCCTACAGAGAGCAGTTGCTCCTGGCCGCGCAGCAGCAGACTGCGCAGATCCTCGTGCCGGTCGCGCTGCATCGCCTGCTGGACCGGCCAAGAGGCGGCCTCGCGCAGAATGCCGTTCGGCCTTCCATCGTCACCCCTGCCGATCTGGCCACCGACCGGATCGGCACTATCGGCATCGATGCCAGCCAGTGCCAGTGCCTTGGAGTTTACCCAGCTGGTGTGGCCGTCGATGCTGGGCAGCAGCACCGGGCGATCGGCACAGACCCGGTCGAGGGAATGACGATCGGGCTGCAGCGGTGGCGTCCACCGGTTGGAGTCCCACCGCCCGCCCAGTACCCAAGATCCGGCCGGCAGCGTTGCTGCATGCGCCGTCACTCTGTGCAGTGCCTCCTCCAAGGTGGCAGTCCCGCGCAGGTCGACCGAGTCGAGGTCGCGGGCGTAGCCGGCGGTGTGAATGTGGGCGTCGTAGAGGCCGGGAATCACCGCGGCGCCCTCCAGCTCGATCACCTCGGCACGGTGCTCCGCCGCGAGCGCCGAAGCGTCGCCGACCGCGACGATCGTCTCGTCCTGCACCAGGATGCCGGTGACAGGAGCCGCTGCGGGTACGCCGGTGTGGATGGTGTGGTGCCGGTAGATGCGCTGGTTCACGGCAGCCTTTCGTCGGTGTACTCGCCGCACAGGCGGCCGGATTGCGTCGCAACTCTATGCACCGGTGCTGAGCACCAGCAATCCCGCCGCTGCGGGCATGAGAGGCCACCGCGGGCGACTCTGTGGAATGCTGGGCTGCCTCTGGTGTATCGGACTGACCTCGACCACGCATCGTCATTCCAGCGGCGCGACTCCTGGCAACGTCGCCCGGAATTGGAAGCATTGCTGTGGGTGGGCCCGGACGTGCACCTCGTGGATGCCCGGCCTGGCCAGCAGCCGAGCCAGCTCCGGTGCTACCTCTTGGCCGTCCGCAATGGTGGTGATCCCCTCGTAGTCCATGCTGCCATCCTCGCGGTAGGACCGCAGCACTCGTGGCCCTGTCCGCATGTTGACGGGAAGCTCTTGTGGGGTCTGGTATCCGGCGCAGGGCTCGGCGTGGATGAACACCGGTCCTGTTTCGGCCCATGGTGTGCTGGCCGATTGTGCCGAGTATCCGATCAGCAGAATCTGCTCGGACGGCTGGGAGCGCTGCAGACAGCACCGAAGCGGGTTGCCAAAGGGTTGGATTCTGGGGTGAGCCGATGCCCGAACTCGTCCATCCCGCTCTGCCAGATCGTGGCCAGTCGCTGCGGGTTGATCGGATGTACCTGGATGGTGTTCATGCTGACCAGTTTGCCGGCGGCGCTGCCGACCTACTGGCGGGAATCGGACGCCGCGTCCAGCTCGCTCGTCGACGCTGCGGGAGCATCCTTACTGTAGACATGAGGGCCCTATCAGCAGAGGAGCTTGTACATGCGACAGCGCACACTCGGGCAGGGCGGCCCGACCGTCAGTGCCATCGGCCTTGGTTGCATGGGGATGAGCTGGGCCTACGGTCCCAGCGAGCAGGACGACGCCGGCAGTACTGCGGTGCTCACCGAGGCGGTGGAGTCGGGAATCAGCTTCTTCGACACGGCAGATGCCTACGGGCTGGGCGCCAACGAAGAGTTGGTCGGTGCTGCCCTGGCACCGTTCGCCGACCGGATCACGCTGGCCACCAAGTGTGGGCTCACCTCACCGGACCGGCAGCCGGGTTCGCTGGTACCGGACGGCCGGCCTGAACACCTGCGGGTCGCCGTTGATTCCAGTCTGCAGCGGCTCGGCAGGGACGTCATCGACCTGTACTACCTGCACCGGGTGGACCCGAAGGTGCCGCTGGAGGAGTCCTGGGGCGTGATGGCCGAGTTCGTCACGGCCGGAAAGGTGCGCGCCATCGGCATGTCCGAGGTGACGACTGCCCAACTCGATGCGGCGCAGGCGATCCATCCGGTGGCTGCCGTCCAGTCGGAGTTCTCGCTGTGGACCCGCGGTCCGGCCGGCACCGGCGAGGGCAACCCCGGCGACGTGATCGGCTGGACAGCAGCCAACGGCGCCGCCTTCGTGCCCTTCGCGCCGCTGGGCAGGGGATTTCTCACCGGCGCCTTCGACGCCAACGCCACCTTCGCCGACGGCGACTTTCGGTCCCGCAATCCGCGTTTCGCTGCCGCAGCGCTGGCCGCGAACCAACGGATCGTCGATGAGGTGAAGGCGGTTGCCGCCGACGCCGGTGCCACTGCCGCCCAGGTGGCCATCGCCTGGGTGCTGGCGCAGGGCAAGCAGATCGTGCCGATCCCCGGTACCAAGCGCAGCACGTACCTGCAGGAGAACATCGGCGCCGTCGAGCTGGACCTGTCGCCGGATGAGCTCGACCGGCTCAGTCAGTTGCCGATTCCTACCGGGGCCAGGTACTGATGCGACAAGCATTGCTGTTGATGGACTTTCAGCGCCGCGCTGTCGCCGCGGTGCCAGGGGTGAGGGAAGCGATGGCCGTCGCCAATCGGGCTCGGGTCGCCGCTCGGGCAGCAGGCATACCGGTGATCCACGTCCGGGTGGCGTTCCGGAACGGACATCCGGAGATTCCGCCATGGGTGTTGGGCTTCGACGGGCTACTGGGTACCGACATCCTGCAGGACTCGAACGAACACACTGCATTCGATCTGAAACCCGCCGAGGGCGAAACCGTTGTCACCAAACGGTTCTACTCGGCCTTCCCGCACGGCTACCTGGATATCGTCCTGCGTGCCGCCGGCATCCAGCAGGTGGTGATGGCCGGCATCGCCACCTTCGGCGTCGTACTGTCGACGGCGCGGGATGCGCTCGAGTACGGCTACCGCGGGGTGGTGTTGTCCGATGGGTGTGCTGACCTGGATCCTGAGGTACATCGGGTGCTGCTGGATAAGGTGATCCCTCGGTCGGCGCAGGTAGCGACGGTCGACGAGTGGATTGCCGGGCTCGCTGCTGCGTGACGTGAAGTCGTTTCTAGTCAACAGAAAGCCTTGCTGGACAACGCGTTCGACGACACCACCGGTGCCGGGGTGAGGGCTGACTTGACGGAATGTTGTCGCTGCGTCGGCCGAAAGTGCGGCACTCGGGCCCTCGAATCACTCGTATGAACCCTTGAGTCGGACCCGAACATGCGTATGCTTATGGGTAGCTGAACTGCAAGCATACGAAGCATGATCGGCACAGCGGTTGGGGGAGCGAATGTCCATCGACGAGGCGACGACGTCCGCCGTTCCGCCAGATCCCGGCGGCTGCGAGGCGTTCGTTCGCTCGACGCTGCAGGCGCACCGAACGGCCGAGCGGAACACGCGAACTGACCGCAAGGCCGCACTGCGACGCCTGGAGCTGCGGGGCGCACGGCGAGATCGGTTGCGGCGTAAGAGATGGACACCGCTGCCAGGGTGCCGCGCCGAGCTGTGGCCAGCCATCGCCGGGCTGATCTGGGCCCCCGATCGAAACACCAGGATCTCCGCGACGGTCGGGGGAACCGTTGACGAGCACTGGATTTCCGAGGTGGCCGCTGTGTCCGCCGGTGCCATCGACGACCTGACTCCTGCGGCGTTACTCCAGCTGACATCGCAGCTTTCCCGGGTGATCAGCTGGGCGCAGGCAACGCAGGCGGACGTTATTGCGGCCTTCGCCAGGCCGGGCGTCGGGGTGCCGGTCGGGGAGGTATTGGAGTCGTTGCTGTCGGCGGCCTCCGACACCAGGGTGCACGCGAGCTATCCCCTCCAGCCCCGCGACAGCGACTTACAGGCCGACACTTACCAGCAGACATCGTTGGCCGGCGATCCACTCTGGGATGCGTTGGTGCCGGCCACCGCGGCCCGGCTGGCAGCCGTCGAGGTAGCAGCAACGCTGACCTTGCCCCCGGTCACTGCCCAATCAAAAGTGGCAGAGGCGCTGACGTTCGTCGACGAGCTGTCACTGACCCTCGATGCCTGGCGGGCCGGGCGCATCGACCGTGGTCGGGCGCTGACGATCGCCGACCGCATCAGCGTGCTGGACGCAGATCGTCGTCTCGAGGTGGAGCAGCGCACCGTCGGCGAGCACGCCGAATGCGATGCGGGGTTGGTCACCGTGAGCCGGTTGAAGAAGCTGGTCGATCGGATCGTCATCGAGGTCGACGCAGACGCTGCTTCCCGCCGGGCGGCGAAGGCCCAGGCGAACCGCAAGGTTCAGGTCATCGCGCTGCCGGATGAGATGGCGCGTTTCTCCGCCGAGGTGCAGGCGCCGGTCGCGCTGTTGGCCAAGGAGTTGCTGGATTCGGTGGCCAACAGTTTGCCCACAGAGGCTCGCGCCGGTCGGACCCTCGACCAGTCGCGAGCCGACATCTTTGCTGACATCGTGACGTCGCTGGCAACCTACGGCCACCTCGACCTAAGCCCCGATGCGAACGGCCCCGATGTGAACGGCCCCTGCGGGAACGGCCGCGATGTGCACGGACCGGATCTGAACGGTCCCGATGCGGGTCCTGCCGGTCCGGGCGAATCCCCGGCCGGCGATAGGCCTGGCGTCCAGAGCCGCGACTTCTGCCGGTGCTCGTCGTCGTCCGAGCGTGCTCAGTGGCAGCCACTCGGCTCGAGCGTGGCGGTCACCGTTGCCGCGTCAACACTGGCCGGCCTCGACGACGACGCCGCGCAGCTGGCCGGGTACGGGTGGATCACCGCCGATCTGGCCCGGGCGATCGCCCGGTCGGCACGGAGCGTCAGGACGATCGTCATCCGCGACGATGGCGGCGGGACACTGGTTGAGGATCCTTCAAGGAGTCCCGGTCCACCGACTCGACGCACTTCCGAACCGGCCAGTCCGGACACGCGCACTGGAGGCGACGGGCTGAATGCCACTTGTGGTCATCAGGGATGCGCGGCAGCTGTCGATACGGCACTGGATCGCTACTGCGGCACCGAACTAGACTTCGGCCGCAGCGTGTATCGGCCACCGGCGGCACTCCGCGAACTGATCGAGAACCGCGACGTCTGTTGCCGCTTCCCTGGCTGCCGGATGCCGTCGAAGCGATGCGACACCGACCATCGACGCCCGTTCGGCGAGGACGGCGTCACCTGCCCGTGCAATCTGGACAGCCTGTGCCGGTTTCATCACCGGGCGAAGACGTTCACCAGGTGGCGGGCGGTCCGGCTGCCCGGCAACCGACTCAGCTGGACCTCGCCACACGGGCTCCGAGTCGTTGACGATCCTGACTGCCCACCGCTGGGATCGGCGTTGCCGCTCAACGATCCACCGCCGTTCTGACAAACCGCTCACTCGAGCGCGTGTGCTCCCCCGGTAGATCCGTGCCCTCCCTCTCCGCGCTCCGATTCAGGCAGCTCATCGACCTTGACGAACGTCGCGCTCTCGACCCGCTGGATCACCAGCTGGGCGATCCGATCGCCGCGATGCAGCTCGATCGGCGAGCGCGGGTCGTGGTTGATCACAATCACTTTCAGCTCGCCGCGGTAGCCGGCGTCGATGGTGCCAGGAGTATTGACCAGCGACATCCCGGCCCGCGCCGCCAGCCCGGATCGCGGATGCACGAACGCTGCGTACCCGTCGGGCAGCGCCATCGCGATGCCGGTGGGCAGCACCGCTCGTTCGCCCGGCTGCAGGGTCGCATCGACGGTGGTGACGATGTCGGCGCCGGCATCACCGGGCAGCGCGTAAGCCGGGAGCGGCACCGCGGCATCGAGCAGTTGGACGAGCACCCGCACGGGTTCGGTCGGCATGAGACGACACCGTAGCCGGGCCGACCGGCGGCACTGTTGACCGAGCGCGGCGGTGGGCGCCCGCTGCCAAGTCAACCCACTGGGACGGCCCACCTAAACTGGACGGGTGACAGCGACAGATACCGCACCGCCTGTTGGTGGCGCGTCCGGAGACGACTTGCCGAAGAACTACGACCCGGTGGCCGTCGAGGTACCGCTGTACCAGCGCTGGTTGCGGGCCGGCTACTTCCATGCGGACGAGCAGCGGGTGCTGTCCGGCGAGCGCAAGCCGTTCTCCATCGTGTTGCCACCGCCGAACGTCAACGGAGATCTGCACGTCGGCCACGCCCTCGATCACACGCTGATGGACACCCTGGCGCGCTGGCACCGGATGTCCGGCGACGAGGTGCTGTGGATGCCAGGCATGGACCACGCCGGCATCGCGGTGCAGAACGCGGTCGAGAAGCGGCTGGCCATCGACGGCAAGACCAGGCACGACTTCGGGCGAGAGCTGTTCGTCGAGAAGGTCTGGGACTGGAAGCAGGAATACGGCGGGGCGATCCTGGGTCAGATGAAGCGGCTCGGCGACTCCGTCGACTGGGACCGCGAGCGATTCACCCTGGACGACGGGCTGTCGGCCGCGGTGCAAAACATCTTCAAGAAGCTCTACGACGACGGCCTGATCTATCGCGCCGAGCGCATCATCAATTGGTGTCCAGGCTGTTTGACGGCCATCAGCGACATCGAGGTGGACCACTCCGACGATCCGGGCGAGCTGGTCAGCATTCGCTATGACGGCCTCGACGCCGACACCAACGATGCCGGCCCCACCGACACGGACGCGTTCGCAGCGTTTTCCGTGGTCGTCGCGACCACCAGAGTTGAAACGATGCTCGGCGACTCTGCCATTGCCGTGCATCCGGACGACGAACGTTATGCCGCGCTTGTCGGCAAGACCGTGACGCTGCCGCTGGTGAACAGGCAGATTCCGATCGTCGCCGACGCGCACGTCGACCCAGCGTTCGGTACCGGCGCGGTGAAGGTGACGCCCGCCCACGACCCGAACGACTTCGAGATCGGCCGCCGGCACGACCTGCCGATGGTCAACATGCTCACCGAAGACGCCCACATCGTCGGCACCGGAACGACTTTCGACGGGATGGACCGATTCGAGGCGCGGGTCGCCGTCAAGCAGGCGCTGCGCGCCGAGGGGCGCATCGTCGCCGAGAAGATCCCCTACCTACACGCCGTCGGCCACTGCTCACGGTCCGACGATGTGATCGAACCGAGGCTCAGCCTGCAGTGGTTCGTCAAGGTGGCGACCCTGGCGCAGGCCGCCGGCGATGCGGTGCGGGACGGCCAGACGTCGATCCACCCGTCCGAACTGGCGGCCAGGTACTTCGACTGGGTCGACAACATGCACGACTGGACCATTTCCCGCCAGCTGTGGTGGGGCCATCGGATCCCGGTCTGGTACGGCCCGGACGGCGAGATCCGTTGTGTCGGACCGGATGACGAAGCCCCCGGTGACGGCTGGGTGCAGGATCCCGATGTGCTGGACACCTGGTTCTCGTCTGGACTGTGGCCGTTCTCGACCATGGGTTGGCCCGAGCGGACCGACACGTTGAAGGCCTTCTATCCGACCTCGGTGCTGGTGACCGGCTACGACATCCTGTTCTTCTGGGTGGCCAGGATGATGATGCTCGGGCTGTACGCGATGGCGGACAACGAAGCGGGAGCGCAACCCTTTGACGTGGTGATGCTGCACGGGCTGGTCCGCGACCAGTTCGGCAAGAAGATGTCCAAGTCGAAGGGCAACGGCATCGACCCACTGGCCTGGATCGAGGCCTACGGGGCCGACGCGGTGCGCTTCACCCTGGCCAGGGGTGCCAACCCTGGAACGGATCAGGCGCTGGCCGAGGACTGGGTGGCCGGTTCCCGCAACTTCTGCTCAAAACTGTTCAACGCCACCAAGTTCGCGATGATCAACGGCGCCACGATTCCGGACAGTCCGCTGGCGGCAACGGCTCTCACCGATGCGGATGCCTGGATCCTCGACAGGCTCGACGAGGTGGTCGGCAGGACCACCGAGCTGCTGGGCGATTTCCAGTTCGCCAAGGCAGCCGAGGGTCTGTACCACTACGCCTGGGACGAATTCTGCGACTGGTACCTGGAGCTGGCCAAGGTGCAGTTGCGTGCTGGCTTCGACGCCGACCCGGACAGGGCGCAGACCACCAGGGCCGTTCTCGGTACCGTGCTGGACACGTTGCTGCGGCTGCTGCATCCGTTCGTGCCGTTCGTCACCGAGACGCTCTGGACGACGCTGACCGGTGGGCACCATGGGCCGTCACTGGTGATCGCCGCCTGGCCGACGCCGTCGGGCCGAGAGCATCGGCCGCAGAGTCACGACTTCATCAGCACGTTCGACGCGGCGCTGACAACGGTGCGCCAGTACCGGGCCGACAAGGCTGTGCCGCCGAAGACCGCGATGCTCTACCGAACTAGCGTCGAGGCACCGATTGTCGACCTGCTGGCCGCTATGGGGCGATTGGAACGCAGCGAAGATCCGAAGGTCTTCTCGACAACAGGCACGCTGCCGATCCAGGTCGAATTCGCCGGTGTGACGATCGCGGTCGAGGTGTCCGCGGCTGGTGCGGCCGACCTTGGGGCCGAGAAGGCAAGGCTGGCCAAGGATCTCGTGACAGCCGAGAAAGAGATCGCCACCACCGACGCCAAGCTGACGAATTCGGCGTTCACTTCGAAGGCGCCAGAGCCGGTGGTGGCCAAGATTCGCGTCCGCAACGAATCGGCGATCGCCGAGCGGGAACGGCTGCGGCTGCGGCTGGCAGCACTGGAGGGGCAGTCATGACAGGCGGCATTTCGTTCGGGCCGTTCGGGCCCGACCCGGAACCGACCGACGATCCCCGGCATCCGGAGCTGGACGACGACAGCTCGGACATCATTCCCGACTCACCACCGCTCGATCTGCGCACCGTCGAAGCCATCCTGGATCAGCGTTGGCCGGAGACCAGGATCGATCCGACGCTGGCCAGGATTCAGTCGCTGCTCGACCTGTTGGGTAATCCGCAGCACGCCTATCCGGTCATCCAGATCGCCGGCACCAACGGCAAGACCTCGGTGGCCCGCATGGTCGACGCCCTGCTCACCTCGCTCGGGCTGCGCACCGGGCGGTTCATCTCGCCGCACCTGCAACTGGTGACAGAGCGGATCAGCCTGGACGGTGTGCCCATCGATCCGGACTCCTACGTCCGGACCTACGCCGACATCGCCCCGTACGTCGACATGGTGGACGCCGCCAGCGCCCGTGACGGTGGCGTGCGGCTCAGCAAGTTCGAGATCCTCACCGCGATGGCCTTCGCCGCCTTTGCGGATGCACCCGTCGACGTGGCCGTGGTCGAGGTGGGGCTCGGTGGCACCTGGGACACCACCAACGTGGTGGACGCTGCGGTGGCGGTGATCACCCCCGTTGGGCTCGATCACCAGGACTATCTCGGCGACACCATGGAGTCGGTGGCCGGCAACAAGGCCGGAATCATCAAGCAGGGCGCCACCGTGGTAATCGGTCCGCAGCAGCAGACGGCACTGGATGTCTTGCTGCGCAGGGCGATCGAGATGGATGCGACGGTGGCCAGGTACGGCAGCGAGTTCACCGTCGAGCAGCGGGAGATGGCGGTCGGCGGACAGCGGCTCACGCTGCAGGGCCTTGGTGCCGTCTATTCCGACGTCTTCCTGCCGTTGTCCGGAGAGCATCAGGCTGCGAACGCCTCGGTCGCGTTAGCCGCCGTCGAGGCCTTCCTCGGGGCCGGCCGCAGCGGGGAGCTGAACAGCGACGCAGTGCTGGACGGGTTCGCCGCCGTCAGCTCCCCTGGCCGGCTCGAGCGGGTCCGAACATCCCCGACCATCCTGGTCGATGCCGCCCATAATCCCCATGGCGCAACAGCTCTCGCGACCGCCTTGCAGTCCGACTACAACTTCGCCCGGCTGGTGGGCGTGCTCGCGGTGATGCGCGACAAGGACGCCACCGGGATCCTGGAGGCGCTGGTGGGGGTGCTCGACGAGGTGGTCGTCACCGTCAACTCCTCACCACGGTCGATGCCGGCAGAGGAGCTCGCGGACCTGGCGCGGGAGGTGTTCGGCGACCAACGGGTGCAGGTCGCCGACCGGATGGACGATGCCATCGTGCTGGCGGTCGACATGGCAGAAGCCGGCAACGACGACAGTCCCAGCGCCAACGGACCGTACGGCACCGGCATCATCGTCACCGGGTCGGTGGTATCGGCCGGTGACGGGCGCAGCCTGGCCGGCCTGACTCCATCGTGACAGCCCCCGACCCGACACCCGAAGCACCGGCGCCGCGTCCACCCGACCCCGAACGTGGTTTGCGAGGGGCCATCTCGGCAACGCTGGTGCTGGAAGCCATCACCGTGCTGCTGGCGATCCCGGTCGCCAAGAACACCGGAAACGGCACCGGCAGCGGGGGCGTCATCGCGATCGTGGTGCTGGCGCTGGCGATGATGCTGGCCTGCATGTTCGTATCCAAGCCGATCATGACGGCGGTGGTGACCGGGCTGCAGGTGCTGACCATCGCCGGCTGGGCCATCAGCGCCCCGTTGGGCGTGATCGGGGTGCTGTTCGCCGTGGTCTTCGCCTTCATCTTCTATTTCAGATACGAGTATCGTCGCCGGGCGGCCGCAGGCGAATTGCCCGGCCAGCGGAGCCGGTAGGCTGCCGACGGCGCGTGCGGCGACAGCCGCTCGACGTCACCGATCACCCCACCTCAAGGAGTCGGTAACCGTGTCCGAACGCACCCTCGTTCTGGTGAAGCCCGATGGCGTCCAGCGCGCACTGGTCGGTGAGGTGCTGTCCCGCATCGAGCGCAAGGGCCTCGGCATCGTCGCGCTCGAACTGCGGGTGATCGACGAAGGCCTTGCCAAGCAGCACTACGCGGAGCACGACGGGAAACCGTTCTTCGACGGTCTGATCGAGTTCATCACCAGCGGTCCGCTGGTGGCCGCTGTGGTGGAGGGCAGCAGGGCGATCCCGGCGTTTCGTCAGCTCGCCGGCGGCACTGATCCGGTCGAGAAGGCCACTCCCGGCACCATCCGCGGTGACTTCGGTCTGGAGACCCAATTCAACTTGGTCCATGGCAGCGACTCGGCCGAATCGGCCGCCAGGGAGATCGGTCTGTGGTTCCCGAACCTGTGATTCATCGGGTGGGTCCCGACGGCACGATGGCGGCGGACAGCCAATTCGGAGTGGCCCTCACCACGCTGTGGCACGCGGTCTCGCTGGCCGGCGGAGCCGTTGGTTTCGTGCCGCCGGTTGACCGCCCTGAGGTGGCGGCGGGGGCCGCCGCAGTGGTCGCACAGCTGCGAGATGGCAAGTCGACGGCTATCGCGTTGATCGCCGATCGACAGCTCGTCGGCTTCGCCAAGCTGGCGGCGGGCACCGGATTGATGTCGCACACCGGCGAAATCACCGCGGTGATGGTCGACCCTGCGCTGCAAGGCCTGGGTCTCGGCGGCCGGCTGATGACCGAGATGTTGGCGCTGGCAAGGCTTCTCGGTCTGGAGCGGATATCGCTGTCGATCCGTGAGGGTGCCGGGCTGGAGAGCTTCTATGCGCGGTTGGGTTTCGTCGAATGTGGTCGCCGACCCGGCTGGGTGCGGCTCGCCGACGGTGACGACCGCGACGATATCGAGCTCTGGCTCGATCTCCGCCAGCCGCAGTAATTAGCTCGTTCGCTGCCGCCGGCGCCGGAATGGGCTAGTTCGACGACTGTCGGTTTCACCGACAATGGCAGAGTGGGCACGGTGGCAACCGCCGACCGTCTGATCGGCCGCACCGAACAGGTCGGCCAGCTGCTGGCTGCCCTCGACAGTTCCACCGACGCGGCCACCGTCGTCGCGCTGACCGGCGAAGCCGGCGTGGGCAAGACCGCGTTGATCGATCTGCTGGCCTGGCATGCCGCCGCCGCCGGCGATCAGGTATTGCGAGGCGCCTGCACCGTGGTGCTCAGCGAACCGATCGCCTACGCGCCCATTGCCGGTGCTCTGCGCGGCGCCGGCATCTCCACCGCCGACCTTGGCGCGCCGAACCGCGGTGAATTGTTCGAACGGATGCTGCGGCTGCTGGTGGAGCATCGCCTGGATGACCGACGGCAGCTGCTCCTGCTCGACGACCTGCACTGGAGCGATCCGGCATCGATGGAGTTCGTCGGCTTCCTCGCCAGGAACCTGCCGGCCAGCCACCTGGTGGTGCTGAGCTACCGATCGGACGAGGCGCCGGCGGACCCCGCGGCGCAACTGGTACTGGAGACGATCGTCTCCCACCGTGAGGTGCGAAAGATCGACGTGCAGCGGCTGAGCGAACCCGACATTGCCGCGCTCTACGAACAGCAGACCGGCCGGCCGGCCGACCTGCAGGAGCTGCGCACGCTGCTGGAACGCTCCGGCGGTAACCCGTTCATCGCCACCGAGCTGATCGCCGCCGGCCGGATGGACCGGCTGCCGCCCAGGATCCAGGACGTGCTCACCTTGCGTACCGCGCGACTGGGAACTGACGCCAGAGCAGTGGTGCGGGTCGTTGCCGTCCTCGGCCGGCCGATATCGCAACAGTTGTTGGACAGTATCGTGGATCTCACCGAGGACAGGTCACTGGCGGCCGTCGCCGAATGCATCAGCGCCGGAATTCTGGTGGTGAACCAGGTCGACCAACGCTACGGATTCCGCCACGCGTTGGCCCAGGACGCACTGCTGGCCGAGATGATTCCCGGTGAGCGGCAACGGATCCACTACCGGATCGCCGTCACCCTCGGCGCCCTGCCGAGCACCCGCCGCAGTGCTGGGCAGTCGGCGGAGTGGGCCGCGCACTGGCGGGCCAGCGGACACGAAGGTGAAGCTTTCGAGGCCACCCTGGTTGCCGCGGCGACCGCCCGCAAGGTATTCACCCACACCGAGGCCTGGCGGCAGTACCGGCACCTGGTGACGTTGCTGGACAACGGGTTCGGACCCGACGGTGCCGTCGAGCGGAGTCGGCTGCTAGCCGATGCGGCAGAGGCGGCTCGGTGGGCGGGCGATGTGACCGAAGCCGTTGAACTCACCAGGCGGGCACTCGTCGACATCTTCGATCCCGCAGAGCGAGCGCGGATCACCGAACGGCTCGGCCGCTGCCTCTGGGACATCGGTGACACCGCCGGAGCAAACCAGGCCTACGCGCTCGCCGAGTCCATCGCCACCGACCTACCTGCCAGCAGCCTGCAGGCGACGATCTGCGCTTCCCGGGCCCGACTGGCCATGCAGGCGGGCCGGTATGCTGAGGCAGAATCCCTGGCGCGCAAGGCGATCCGGCTCGCCCGTAAGACGGCGGCAGCGGCAGAGCAGGGTCGGGCAAGTGCCGTGCTTGGCATGTGCCGGGTGTTGGCCGGCGAGTTGGAGCCGGGAATTGCGCTGATCCGCAAGGCGGCGCAGATGGCCGCGGAATCCGGGGACGACGAGGACCGGCGCCGGGTGACCGGAAACCTTGCGTTCTCACTGCTCATCGCCGGACATGCAAGAGAAGCCTGCCGGACTGCCGTCGATGCACTGGCCGCTGTCCGTCGGCACAACGCGATCGCCGGTTCTGGCGCGGCCCTGGTGAGCAACACCGTCGTGCTGTTGCGGCTCACCGGCCGGTGGGACGAGGCGGCAAAGCTCAGCGACGAAGCTTTCAGCGAGGGTGTCACCGCCGGCCAGGCGCTGCTGATCCGGCTGGCACGGGCAGAACTCGACCTCGGACGCGGCGACCTGCCAGCGGCCAGAGAGAACCTTGACGCGGCCGCCTATCTCGGCCGCAGCGCCACCTCGGTGTCCATCGTCGCCGATCTGGCGTTGGTGGAGGCGGAGTGGTCGCTGCTCAACGGCGACCTGGACGACGCATCGGCCGCGATCGACAGAGCGGTCGCTGTGCTGGAAACCGGCTCGGAGACCCGCGATCTGGCCAGGGCCTGCGCCCTCGGGTTACGGATCGAAGCCGACAGAGCATCGCTGCCAGGCGCTCGACGGGCACCGGGACTGCCGACAGCGAGGGCGACATCGCTGCGGGACACCGCCATCACTGTTGGCGGTGCCAGCACCTCACCGGAGGTGAAGGCGTACTGCGCCACCGCGGCGGCCGAGTGGAGCAGGTTCGACGGGCAGTCGGACGCCAGCCGGTGGGCCGAGGTCGCCCAGCTGTGGACGACGCTGGAATGCCCGCTGGAACAGGGCTATGTCCGCTACCGGCTGGCCCAGGCCCAGATGAGCGACGATCGGGCGTCGGCCGTCGACCAGTTGGGTCGAGCACAGGCGATCGCCGCCGAACTGAAGGCCGCACCGCTGTTGGACGCCATCGGCGACCTCGGCCGGCGGGGCCGGATCAGGTTGAGCCGTCATCCGGTGGACGTGCCCGCCGAGAATGCCGACAGGTTCGGCCTCACCCGTCGCGAACGAGAGGTGTTGGACGAACTCGCGCTGGGGCTGACGAATAAGCAGATCGCTGCCAGGTTGTTCCTCAGCCCGCGAACGGTCGACGTGCACGTGGCCAACGTGTTGATGAAGCTCGGTGCCAGGACTAGAGCGGAGGCGGTGGCGCTGGTGGCCAAGGCCGGCGCTGGGGCACCGTTGTCCGTTGTCGACGAGCGGCCGGCAGGGCTTCCGCTGCAGAAATCGCCTCCCGGCCGATCCAGCACGCCACCGCTGACCTCTCTCCGGGGGAGGGACTGAGCCAACGGGCTCATTGATCTCTGCTGTTGTATGTCCTGTAGTCGACCACCCGGCACCCGCTGGGGGATTGGCACCGTCAGAAGGGGAAGTTGTGACCATCCACCACGACAACGATGAGCATCCGGAACACGCCGCGGCAGCCCAGGCGCCGCCCGGGAACAGAGTCCAGCCGCCGCCTGCGCCTGGCGACGACACCACCAACATGCACACCGAGGGTCAGCAGGACCCGACGAACATGCACACCGAGCAGACGCCGGCGTTGCAGCCGCTGAACATGCACACCGAGAGCGCAACGCCGCAGAACGACTGACCGGCGGCTGCTCGCCGCAGCAACTAGGTAGCGACCAGCCGGCGGAAATAGGTAAAGCTACGGATCCGCTGGACGGCGGGACCGAACAGACTCGATTCATCAGGGCTGACCCCCATCGAATCGAATCCTGGAGTTCCGATGTTCACAGTTGCCACCGAGCTTCCCGTCCTGTGGGCAAGCGCCTGCGTCGCCGACCGGTCGCCGCTCACCGCTAGTGCCACCGATGCCACCGATGCCGAATTGTTGCAGCGCCTGATGGCCGGTGACGAGAGCGCATGGCGGGAAGCAGTGCGGCGCTACCGCCGGCTGGTCGAGCTGGCGGTGCGCAGGGTCGTCAGCTGTCCGTCCGATATCGACGAGGCGATGCAGCGCAGCTGGCTTGCCCTGTGGCGCAACGCCTCCGCCGTCCGGGAGGCCGGCCGGCTGCCCGGCTGGCTCAGCGTCACCGCCCGACGAGAAGCGCTCGCCATCGTCCGCCGCCGCCGGGAGGTGCTGGTAGGCGACCTCGGCCGGTTCGACACCGGCTACTTCCCCGATGCGTCGGTGCTGGTGGAGCACGCCGAGCGGGCCCGCTACCTGCGGCAGGCGGTCGACCGGCTGCCCGACAAGCAGCGCCGGCTGATGCGGGAGCTGCTGGCCGATCGCTCCTCCTACGACGAACTGAGCGTCAGCCTGTCCATCCCGCGTGGCAGCATCGGCCCGATGCGGGCCAGGGCGCTACGCACCCTGCGACAGCTGCTGCCGGCGCTGGAGCCGGAACCCGCCTAGCACCTGGCGGTTGCCGGTCGGCCATCGAAATGCGATTCGCCCTGTCGGTGCCGACCGGTAGCCTGCCGCAAGTGACCGAACTCCCGTCCGCAGCGCTTGTTCCACCCGATGTGCCCTCGATGATCGTGGCCAAGGGCCTCACCAAATCGTTCGACACCAAGAGCGGCGAGACGGTGCACGCCGTCCGCGGGATCGACCTGGATATTCCACGGGGTGAGGCCTTCGGCTTCCTGGGTCCGAACGGTGCGGGCAAGTCCTCGACCATGCGGATGGTGGCCTGCGTCTCGCCGCGTACCGGGGGCGAGCTCAGCATCCTCGGCATGGACCCGAACACCCAGGGCATCGCCATCCGCGACCGGCTCGGTGTGGTGCCGCAACAGGACAACCTCGACGAAGAACTCTCGGTGCGCGAGAATCTGTTCGTCTACGCCAGGTATTTCGGCTTCGCCAAGCAGTACTGCTGGGCCAAGGCCGACGAGCTGCTGGAGTTTGCCCAGCTCACCGACAAGGCCAAGGCCAAGGTCACGGCGCTGTCCGGCGGGATGAAGCGCCGGCTGACGATCGCGCGCTCGTTGGTCAACGATCCGGAGATGCTGCTACTGGACGAACCGACGACCGGCCTAGATCCGCAGGCCAGACATGTGTTGTGGGACAGGCTGTTCCGGCTCAAGCAGTCAGGCGTGACGCTGGTGCTGACCACCCACTACATGGATGAGGCCGAGCAGCTGTGCGACCGGCTGGTGGTGATGGACGGCGGCACCATCGTCGCCGAGGGATCGCCGACGGCACTGATCACCCAGTACGCCACCCGTGAGGTTGTTGAGCTGCGGTTCGTGCCGGGAACCCAGCAGCTGGCGGAGCCGGCGGCCAGCAAGCTGGTCGACCGGATCGAGGTGCTGCCCGATCGATTGCTGCTGTACAGCCAGGACGGCGACGAGACGCTCGAGGCGGCACACTCCGCCGGCATCGCGCCGCTCTCGTCGCTGGTCCGCCGCTCCACCCTGGAAGATGTCTTCCTGCATCTCACCGGCCGAAGCCTGGTGGACTGATGGAGCCCACTGCAGCGACCACAGCGCTCGCGCCGACGTCAGCCCCGAGCGCCGCCGCGCAGCAGATCACCCGACCGGCGACAGCGTGGACCTACCGCTGGCGGGTATGGGAGTACCTGCTGCGCGGCTGGCGGCCGTATTTCTGGTCCGGGCTGGCGGAGGCGGCAGGCGCGCCGCTGCTCTATCTGCTGGCGATGGGCATCGGCATGGGGTCGCTGATCAACAAACACGGCACTTCGGCGCTCGGCGGTGTCACTTATATTCAGTTCATCGGACCGGCACTACTGTGCGCGGCTGCGTTGCAGATCGGTTTTAGCGAAGCGAGTTTCGCCACCTTCGGCAGGTTCAAGTGGCACCGAACGCTGTGGGGAATCACCTCGACACCGGTCACCCCGACGGTGGCAGCCGACGGCCATCTGCTGTTCTTCGCCACCAGGCTGACATTCTCGGCGGTGCTGTACTACCTGGTACTGCTGATCTTCGGGGCGGCCGGTGGCCCTGCCGGCGCCTTGATGATCCCGATCGCGGTGCTCACGGCGCTGTCCTGCGCGGTCTGGATCATGGCGCTGTCCGCGACCATTCAGGACGAGGGAGCGACGGCGTTCAACATGGTGCTGCGGTTCGGCATCATCCCGATGTCGTTGTTCTCGGCGTCGTTCTTCCCGATTTCTCAGCTGCCATGGGCGGTGCGCTGGCTGGCGTTCCTGTCGCCGCTGTGGCACGGCAACGAGTTGGCCCGGGACGCCGCCGTCGGCGGTCTGCCCGGCTGGCGGGTCTGGCTGCACCTGGTAGTGCTGCTGACGCTGCTGATATCGGGATTCCTGTTGGCCCGCAGGCAGTTCGAGCGACGGTTGGTGCTGTAGATGTCGATTTCCGAGAACGACCTGAGCCATCCACTCAGGGAGAAGCCGCCGAGGTCGGCACCCAGCCCGCTGCTGCTGCGCATCATTCCGCTGCAGCTGTATGCCGGCCGCCCGAGTGTGGTGCTCGAACGCGCGCTGCGCACCAGCAAGGCATTCCGCTGGACCATCCTCTCCGGGTTCTTCGAGCCGCTGTTCTACCTGCTGGCGATGGGGACGGGGATCGGTTCGCTGATCGGCACCATCAATGGCCCGACCGGACCTACCTCCTACGCCGCGTATATCGCGCCGGCGCTGCTGGCCACCTCGGCGATGAACGGTGCGATCTTCGACTCGACGGTCAACGTGTTCTTCAAGCTGAACTACGCCAAGACCTATGACGCGATGCTGGCGACGTCCCTCGGCCCGGCCGATGTCGCACTCGGGGAGATCAGCTGGGCGCTGGCCAGAGGTGCCTTGTACGCAACGGCTTTCGAGGTCGTCATGCTGTGCATGCGCCTGGTCCATTCGGTGTGGGCGCTGCTGGCGGTACCGGTCGCCATCCTCATCGCTCTCGGCTTCGCGGCCGTCGGAATGGCCGTCACCACCTTCCTGAAGACGTTCCAACACCTGGACTGGGTGACAACGGCACTGATGCCGATGTTCCTTTTCTCCACCACCTTCTACCCGCTCGGTGTCTACCCGCGCGGCGTGCAGATCCTCGTCGAGTGTCTGCCGCTCTACCACGGCATCGAGTTGATGCGCGGGTTGACGCTGGGTGCCGTTGGCATCGGCATGCTCGGGCACGCTGCCTACTTCGTGGTGATGGCCGTGGTCGGCATCCTGGTCGCCGCCCGCCGGCTGGAAAAGCTGCTGCTGCGGTGAGCACCCGCCGATGGTGACCACCGGATCCGCTGCATCCGCGGCAGCACGGGCTGGAGCTAGCTGACTTCAGGCGCGACCGTTCGCAGGTGGTCGAAGCGCCGAAAGTCGCGATCGAAAGTCGCAACTGCCGCTCCCAGACTCCTGGCGACGGCGGCAATGTAGGCATCGGGCACTAAGTCGCCACTCGCCTGTTCGGAGCGGCAGATTTCGCCGAACAGGTCCAGTAGCCCAGGAATCGATGGCACGCAGGAGTAGCCGGATTGCTGCCGAGTGGCGTCAACGAAAGCAAACGCCTCGGACGCGGTGGCCGGCACCGTGAAGATCCGTGTGCTGGTCACCACCCTGACAAACCCGGACCAGACATCGTCGGGGACACAAAATGACGAGCCTGCTGCCAATTGCCGCTCCCACCAAGGGAGGGTGCGCGCATGGTGTGGGTGGTCCTGGCGAAATGCGGCCACCAGTACGTTGACGTCCAGGACCATCATCGGTCATTCGCCGCCGAGAGCCTGGTACAGGCCTCGGTTCGAACCGACGTCCACGCCGTCGACGACGCCCGTTCCGCGAGTGAAAATCGGTGTCGGAATGGACTCGGTCTGTTCCCGCTCCGCTGTCAGGTAGCGCTGAACGGCTTCTTGGACCAACTCCCCGAGTGTCTTCCGCTCGGCGTGGGCGCGTTCCTTCGCCAGCCGGAGCACGTCGTCGTCGACAGAGATAGTCGTCCGCATGAAGCCAAGTTTACATCACCCGCATCAACCACCCGCATCACCCGCATCAACCCGAGGTGTTGCAGCGCGGGGTTCCACCTGGCAGCCGGTAGCGATTCGCCGACACCCAGCGGTAGACCACGGCGGCCAACCCTCGGATACCTGGTGCTGCGAGCAGCCAGCCGACCGGCCGCCAGCCAGCAGCGCCCGATCGCAGGGCGACCGAGATCGCCTGCGCCCCAGCATGTCTGGCACCCGAGCCGGTGACGAACCAGGCGGCCGCTTCGCAGTCATCCACCGTCAGCCCCAGAGCGGGCAGGTCGAGCTGCTGGAACGGCTCGATGGCAAACCGAGCGCGCCGATCCACCCAGCGCCTGGCGAACCGCGCCGAGCTCGAGCAGA
>JALYVF010000300.1 GCA_030853385.1 Actinomycetota bacterium
GGTTCGGCGATGGAGCGCATCCCGGCCCGCGGCGGCCGGCCGCACCTGCAGTACCTGCTGCGCGCCCTCGCCTCGACCCCGCGCAGCGAGGCGGGTCGGCGCGGAGACCTGGCGGCCGCCATCGAACAGCTGCGCCGACCGCCACGGCGGCGCGGGCTGGCCGTGGTGATCTCGGATTTCGTTGGACCGGTCGATTGGGAGCGCTCGCTGCGGGCGCTGAACGGCAGGCACGATCTGCTGGCCGTCGAGGTGCTCGACCCGCGAGATCTCACCCTGCCCGATGTCGGGCTGGTGACGCTGATCGATCCGGAGACCGGCCGCACCAGGGAGGTGCAGACCACGCCGGCGTTGCGGCGGGACTTTGCGGCCGCATCGGCTGAGCATCGGCGCGAGGTGGCTGCCGCGGTGCGGCGGTCCGGCAGCGCCCAGCTCACCCTCAGCACCGATCGGGACTGGATCGCCGACGTCATGCGGTTCGTGCTCACCCGCAAGCGCGGCTGGACGGGTGCAGCCGGCGGTGGCCACGGCGCCAGTGCGGCGACCGCGCACGCCGGGGAGGCCTGGTGAAGTTCGCCGCCCCTGTCTGGTTCGCGCTCGCCGCCGTCGTCATCGCGCTGGCCGTCGGCTACGTCGTCGCCCAGCTGCGCGTTCGCAAGCACACCTTGCGGTTCGCCAACCTCGAGCTGCTGGAATCGGTGGCGCCAAAGCGGCCGAGCAGCTGGCGACATGTACCGACCGCCGTGGTACTTGTCGGGCTGTCGCTACTGACGATCGCCGCCGCCGGCCCGACCGCCGATACCAAGGTTCCGCGGAACCGGGCCGTGGTGGTGCTGGCGATCGACGTCTCGCTGTCGATGGAGGCCACCGACGTGACTCCGACCCGGCTGGACGCGGCCAAGGAGGCCGGCAATCAGTTCGTCGACGACCTGACCAACGGCGTCAACCTCGGGGTGCTCAAGTTCGCCGAAGTGCCGACGGTGCTGGTGACGCCGACCACCGACAGGGCGCCCGCGCACGCGGCCATCAACGGTCTCCAGCTGAACGAGGCAACAGCGACCGGCGAGGCGATTTACGCCGGACTGCAGATGGTCGATGCCTTCTCCAAGACCTACGGCGGCGCTCAAGGACCGCCGCCGGCCCGCATCGTGATGATGACGGACGGCAAACGAACCGTCGGCCGCACCGAACAAGCTGCAGCGAAGGCGGCCGCGGCGGCCAAGGTCCCGGTCTCGGTAATCGCTTTCGGCACCGATCATGGCAGCATCACCCTGCAGGGCAAGAACGAACCGGTGCCACTTGACGTAGCTGGGATGGAGGCCATCGCGCAGATCTCCGGTGGCGATTTCCACACCGCTGCAAGCGCCGAGGAGCTGAAGAAGGTCTATTCGGAGCTGGGGCAGCAGATCGGCTACGAGATCCAGCAGAAGGACGTGTCGCGGCCATGGATGATCGCCGGCGTGCTGACGGTGATGCTGGCGGCGGCCGGCGCACTGGTGATCGGCCGGCGGATCCCGTGAGGTTAGTCTGCTGACTTCAACTGCCGACGTTCGTCACCGCGAGACATCGGTGCTCGCGCCGGCGACATCAGCCGAGGAGCCGTTCCCGTGACAGCCAGCGACAACGATGCCGAGATCGTGCCCGGCGAGCAGGATCCTGCGCGCTCGGTGCTGGTGACCGGTGGCAACCGCGGCATCGGGCTGGCGATCGCCCGCGCGCTGCAGCAGGTCGGCCACCGGGTGACGGTGACCCACCGGACCGGCGCCGCGCCCGCCGGCCTGGCGGGGGTGGTCTGCGACGTCACCGATGTGGCCTCCGTCGACCGGGCGTTCATGCAAGTCGAGGCGGCCCAAGGCCCGGTCGAGGTGCTGGTCTCCAATGCCGGCATCACCGACGACACCCTGCTGTTGCGGATGAGCGAGGACAGCTTCAGCTCGGTGCTGGACGCCAACCTGACCGGTGCTTACCGGGTATCCAAGCGGGCGTCGTCGCAGATGTTGCGCAAACGCTGGGGTCGGCTGATCTATATCTCCTCGGTGGTCGGGTTGTCCGGCGGCGCCGGCCAGGTCAACTACGCGGCGTCCAAGGCCGGACTGGTGGGGCTGGCCAGATCCATCGCCAGGGAACTGGGCGGCCGCAACATCACCGCCAACGTGATAGCGCCGGGGTTCGTCGACACCGACATGACGCAGGCGCTGTCCGAGGACCGGCGCAAGCAGATCGTCGCGCAGGTGCCGGCCGGTCGGTACGCCCAGCCCGCCGAAATTGCAGCGGTGGTGGCGTTCTTGGCGTCCGACGCCGCCGGTTACATCAACGGTGCGGTAATCCCCGTCGACGGTGGCCTCGGCATGGGCCATTGACCTGCCGCCAGCGTCACCCCGGCCCCGTACCTCCCGAGATGGAAGAGGCATCCAGATGACCGATCAGAGCACCGAGAAGAGCGCGCACCCTGACCAGTTGGGAACCGGCCTGCTGGCCGGCAAGAACCTGCTGATCACCGGGGTGATCACCGAGGCGTCGATGGCATTCCACACGGCCAGGCTGGCCCAGCAGCAGGGAGCCACCGTGGTGCTCACCGGGTACGGCCGGATGTCGCTGGTGGAACGGATCGCCAAGCGGCTGCCGGAACCGGCGCCGGTGGTCGAACTGGACATCACCGATGCCGGCCAGGTGGACTCGCTGGCCGAGCGGGTCGGCGAACACGTCGACAGCCTGCAGGGGGTGCTGCACAGCATCGGCTTTGCGCCCGGCGGCGCGCTCGGCGGTTCGTTCCTGGAAACAGGCTGGGATGACGTCGCCACCACCATGCACACCTCCGCCTATTCGCTGAAGGCGTTGGCGGTCGGCGCGCTGCCGCTGATGAGCGCCGGCGGCAGCATCGTGGGACTGGACTTCGATGCCAGGCAGGCCTGGCCCGCCTACAACTGGATGGGGGTGGCGAAGGCCGCGCTGGAGTCCGTGAACCGTTATCTGGCAAGGGATCTCGGACCGAAGGGCATCAGGGTGAACCTGGTATCCGCCGGCCCGATCCGGACTATGGCCGCCAAGTCGATCCCGGGCTTCTCCGGCTTGGAGAACGGTTGGGCCGGCCGGGCGCCACTGGGCTGGGACACCTCGGACCCCACCCCGGTCGCCAGGGCCTGCGTGGCGTTGCTGTCGGATCTGTTCCCGGCGACCAGTGGCTCGATGGTGATGGTCGACGGCGGCTTCCACGCACTGGGCCTTGCCGAGTCCGAAGTGTCGGACATCAGCGGAAGCTGACGTTTGATCGTCACCCGCGTGGGGTAGTAAGGATACTAAGTTCGCGAATTCGCGGGCTGTAGCGCGAGCAAAGGAGCACATCATGGGACTCGGGGATCCGGACGACAAGGCCAAGCATGCCGGCGAAGGCCTCCTCGGAAAGGCGAAGGAAGGCGTCGGCAAAGTCACCGGCAACAAGGACATGCAGGCCGAGGGCCAGGGCGACCAGGCCAAGGCCGACGCCAAGAAGGCCGGCGACAAGGTCGCCGACGCGGCCAAGGATGTCACCGGACAGTAGCTGTCCGAACCTGCTTCAGCCGGTTGCCGACTGGAGCTGATCTACCGGCCGAGCTGTCTACCGGCTGGGCTGATCTACCGCAGGTGGCCGGGGGCTCGCAATCGCGATTCCCCGGCCATTCTGCTGTCCAGCAACGCGTGGACGGCCATCGCGACTGCGGCCCGGCGGGCGTGGCAGGCCACCTCCAGCAGCGTCCGGTGGGCCCCGGCGGCGAGGTTCAATTGGTAGAGGTTGACCGCGGCGGTGCGCTGTGGGTCGCTGATCGCCAGGATCGCCTCCAATTGCACGCACCTGTCCAGCAGCGCCACCACCCTGGCCGGCGTGCCCGGCGGCGGGACGACGGTGCGGGCGTCGACCTGAGCGCTCACCGCCTGCCGGGCGTCGGCAGCATCTCGGCCGAGATCGGCGCCGACGAACACCCGGGTGACGCGGTCGACGGCACCGTCGAGTTCTTCCCTGGCCACCGCCAGATCGGCCACCGCCGGGGTGCCCGCTCCGGCGAACACCCGCCACTGGGTGTCGACGGGCACGATCGTCAGCTCGGCCTCCGGCAGTACCACGGCTGCCCCTGCTCGCAATGCGGCCGAGACGACCGGCGCGACAGGACTGCTGGACTCACCGGGCACTGGCAGTCCGCGGACGTCACCCGCCCGCGGCAGCAGCAGCACTGGGACCGACGATCGCAACACCGGCAGCAGTGCCGCCGGGCCGACGGGTGCCTCGCCGGGTCCGGGAAGGGCCGCCGCCGGCGAGCCGTCCGGAACCGGCCCGTCGCGACGGACGCCGGCCGTGACGCCGTAGCCACTGATGGCGCCGAGCACGTCGTCGGCAGACGCCCCACCGGAGTGCGCGGCACCCCAGAGGGCGAGGGCGGTCGCGGCGGCTGTTGACAGGTCGGGCACGCCCAACACGCTACGGGAGCTCCGTCACCCAGTGCCGGCACAAGGGTGTGTCGATGCCGGTGTCCGCGGCCGGGCTGCGGACACTGACACAGTGAAATCCGATCCCTATGGACCTGACGTGTTGACCTCCGCCGGCCCGCGACGACCCGTTGCCGTCGAGGTGCCGGCGACGACCGAGGTGGTGGCCGAGGACCTGCGGTCCGGCTTCTGCGGCCTGGTGGTCGGCTGCGGCTCGTCCGCTGTGACGTTGGAAGACCGGCACGGGAACCGGCGGAACTTCCCGCTGGCGGTCGGGGCCTTCCTGGTCGGCGGCCGGCCAACCACCCTGGTCCGGCCGCTGTCGAAGCCGACTGCTGCGAAACGCTCGGCGTCCGGCTCGATCGCTGTGGCCGATCTGCGGGCCCGCACCGCGCGGGCCGCCCGGATCTGGGTCGAGGGGATCCACGACGCGGCGCTGCTGGAGCGGGTGTGGGGCCACGACCTGCGGGTCGAGGGCATCGTGGTCGAGCCGCTGCACGGGCTCGACCATCTTCCGGATGCGCTCGCCGAGTTCGGTCCAGCGCCGGACCGCAGGGTCGGGGTGCTGGCCGACCATCTGGTGGCCGGCAGCAAGGAACGACGGATCGCCGACGGCATCCGCAGCCCGCAGGTGCTGGTGGCCGGGCATCCGTACATCGACATCTGGCAGGCGGTGAAGCCGGCCGCGGTCGGTATCCGCAGCTGGCCTGAGGTGCCGCGGGGCATCGACTGGAAGAGCGGAATCTGTGCTGCGCTTGGCGTTTCGGACACGGCGACCATGTGGGGGAGAGTCAACGGCGCGGTCCGCAGCTACCAGGACCTGCAGACCCCGCTGATCACCGCGGTCGAGTCGCTGATCGACTTCGTGGCTGCCGGCCCCGGCTGATCGGCTGCGGGTTAGCTCGGGGGGCGAAGAAACCAGTCACGGCATGGTCACAGTGCGCTCACCCGTCGCACATCAACTCCAGGCGCCGCAGCCCGCTCTGGCAGGATGAGGTTCATGGACGCCTGGGTCTGGTTCGCTGCGGCAGTCGTACTGTCGATCGCCGAGCTGATGGGCGGCGAGTTCGTGCTGCTGCTACTGGGCGGCGGAGCCATCGTCACCGGCCTGGTCGCATTGTTCGCCTCCGCCCTGTGGATCCAATTCGTGATCTTCGCGGTGGTGTCCGTGGCTCTGGTGATCGTGGCACGACCGCCGCTGGTGCGGCGGTTCAAGCCGGCGTCGATCAGCACCGGGATGGATGCGGTGATCGGCTCGCAGGCGACGGTGATCTCGACGGTCGATGCGGCCGGCGGGCAGGTCAAGATCGGCGGCGAGGTCTGGTCGGCGATCGGTGTCGACGGCCACCGCCCGCTGACGCCGGGGACGGCCGTCACCGTCGTCGAGGTGCGCGGCGCCACCGCCGTCGTCATCTGGGGCAGATGAGTTTCTTTCCGCTGCCGGCCGGACGCGGCTCGCCCCACGGCGCGGCCACCGGCGGCATAGGGTCACATGGCGGCCTGCGTGATGAATTGCGCGGAGGCCGACACCATCAGCGAAGGAGTCGGGAATGAGTCCACTGCTTATCGTCGCGATCGTCATCGTCGTGCTGGCGATCCTCATCGTGCTGAAATCCGTCAAGGTCATCCCGCAGGCGCAAGCCGCGGTGATCGAGCGGCTGGGACGGTTCCACAAGGTGAACATCGCCGGCCTGGTCTGGCTGATGCCCTTCGTCGACCGGATCAGGGCCAGGATCGACCTGCGGGAGCAGGTGGTCTCGTTCCCGCCGCAGCCGGTGATCACCGAGGACAACCTGACCGTCTCCATCGACACGGTCGTCTACTTCCAGGTGACCGAACCGCGAGCAGCGGTGTACGAGATCGCCAACTACATCGTCGCCGTCGAGCAGCTCACCACCACCACACTGCGAAACGTGGTCGGCGGGATGAACCTCGAGCAGACCCTGACCAGCCGGGACGCCATCAACGGCCAGCTGCGCGGGGTGCTCGACGAGGCAACAGGCAAGTGGGGGATCAGGGTGGCACGGGTCGAGCTGAAGGCCATCGACCCGCCGCCGTCCATCCAGGACTCGATGGAGAAGCAGATGCGCGCGGACCGGGACAAGCGCGCCATGATCCTCACCGCCGAAGGTCAGCGGGAATCGTCGATCAAGACGGCGGAGGGCAACAAGCAGGCGGCGGTGCTGACGGCCGAGGGCGCCAAGCAGTCCTCGATCCTGGCCGCCGAGGGCGAGCGACAGTCGCGGATTTTGCGGGCTCAGGGCGAACGCGCCGCCCGCTATCTGCAGGCGCAGGGCCAGGCCAAGGCCATCGAGAAGGTGTTCGCGGCCGTCAAGGCCGGCAAGCCCACGCCGGAACTGCTTGCCTATCAATATCTTCAGACGTTGCCGCAGCTGGCGCAGGGCGACTCCAACAAGGTCTGGATGATTCCCTCCGACTTCTCCAAGTCGCTGGAGGGCTTCGCCAAGATGCTCGGCGCCAAGGGCGACGACGGCGTGTTCCGCTACGAGCCCCCGAAGGAAGAAGTGGTCTCCACCCCGGGCAACATCGACGACGACGTAAAGGACTGGTTCGGCGGGACCTCGGCGGACGAGGTGCAGGCCGCAGTCCGGCAGGCCGAGCGGGAAGCCGCCATCAGCATCGCCGACCAGGACGCGATGCGGATGGCCGACAACAAGTCGGATCTGGCCGGTGCGTTGACGAAGGCGAAGGCGGCGTCCGACGCCGCTACCGGCGTCAGCGCCACCCCGCAGGTCGAGCAGACACCGGCACACCCGGCCATCGGCCAGGCGCCACCTGCGCAGGAGCCCGATGAGGCCTACCCGGGCCGCGACCCTCAGTCGGCGCCACCGCCGGCCGGCCAGCCGCAGCCACCCGACCAACCGTTCGACGGATACCCGGGCCGCTGACGACGTCGGCAGATGCCCTCCGCCGCAGAAGTTCTGGAGATCGCCGGTCACGCTGACGGGGTGGACGAGGTG
>JALYVF010000303.1 GCA_030853385.1 Actinomycetota bacterium
TGCCTCATCGGTGGAGAACGACGGTGCCGGCGTGGTGGACTCGACCCGGATAGCTGTCATCGAGCTACAACTAACCGCGGCGCAGGCGGCCACCGCGCTGGGACAGCAGCAGCGCTGAGCGAGCCTAGCATCAGCTTGCGACTGCACAGGGAGAGTGATGGGCACGGTGTCCGACCGGGGTGATCCGCTGGTCGCGGTCGACCCGCCACGACGGACAAGGGCCACCGTCTACGACGTGGCCGCGGCAGCCGGCGTCTCGATCAAGACGGTGTCTCGCGTGGTCAACGGTGGCCAATCCGTGACACCGGCGACCAGACAACGGGTCTTGGACGCGGTGAAGGCCATGTCCTATGTGCCGAACGGTGCGGCCCGATCGTTGCGGGCCGGCGTCGCCGACACCATCGGGCTGATCGTCGACTCGATCGCCGATCCATGGTTTGCCACCGTCACCGCCGCCGTTGAGGAGCGCGCACTGGCCGCCGGGATGAGTGTGGTGATCGGCTCTACAGGGCGGGACGCCGGCCGGTTGCAGGGACTGGTGACCAGGCTGATGCAGCAGCGAGTGCGTGGGCTGATCCTGGCCCCGCTCGGTTCGGAGAGCAGCTATCTGGCCGATGCGTTGCACGACCATCCGGTCGTCTGCATCGACCGCCGCAGCGATGTCCAGGGACTGGACGTGGTGCGGGTGGCCGACCGACCAGCAGCCAAGCGGGGGGTGGCTCACCTGATCGCCCACGGTCACCGGCGGATCGCCTTTCTCGGCGACGGTATCGATGTCTCCACCATCAAGCTGCGGGAACAGGGGTACCGGGAGGCGTTGCGCCACCACCATATCGAGCCGGACGAAGAGATCATCATCCGCGGCTCCGGCGAGATCGGCTCCGCCGATGCGGCCTTCACCGCGCTCGTCGCCGCCCGTCCGGACATCACCGCGGCATTCGCGTCCAACCCGCGAGCCGGCGTGGGGCTGGTGCAGGCATTGCACCGGACGGGGCGAACCGACATCGCCATGGTGTCCTTCGGCGACTTTCCGCTGGCGGCGGCTGTCCAACCCGCCGTCACCGTGATCGACCAGGATCCCCGACCGATCGGGTTACGGGCAGCAGAGCTGCTGTTGGCCAGGATCGACGGCGGGCAGCAGCCGGCCCAGGACATCAAGCTGCCGATCCGGCTGATCGTGCGCGGCTCCGGCGAGCTGCCGCCGCTGGTCGCCAGCAGCGACCATTAGTCGGCGGTGTCGGCGGTGTCGACGAGCAGGACGGTGAGCCGCTCGGCTTCCCGTTGCGGTTCGGCGGTGCCGTCCGCCCAGATGTGCGGTGTCCGCGGCACCCCCGCCGGTGTCGGGACCGCCGCCGCCCGCTGCCGCAGCGACTGATCGCGGGGCAGCCCCCGGTTGCCGCGGCGCTGCCGGGCAACCGCCGGGTCGACGTGCACGCAGATCAGTACCCTGCGGGTCGCCTGGTCCAGGCCCGGTCCCGAGAACTGCTGCCAGGCAACGGCTTCGGCCAGTTCAGCGGTGAACGGCGCCACCGCAATGGCCGAACAGCCGGCCGACACCAGCTGGGCGGCCGTGTCCGCGAGGCAGCGGTAGCGGGCGTCCCGCACCGCACCACGAAGGCTGGGATGGTCCAGGTCGCCGCCGGCACCCGTGGTGCCGGCCAGTAGCGCCAGCAACGGGTTGGTCAGCGTGTCGAGATCGAGCAGGGCAGCACCCAGCCGGCCGGCCAGCGCCTGCCCGAGGGTGGACTTGCCGCTACCGGGGAGGCCGCCGATGGCGACCAGCATCGGCCGGTTCACCGCCGGTACCGGTGATGCCAATCGGCGTCCAGCAGGTCGATCGACTCGGCAACAGAGGACCGCCGTCGAGCCGGCCGACCGTACTCGCCGACAATTGCCGCCAACCGATCCAGCCGGTCGGCCGCCGTCTGCGCCCCGCGCCGGCGCTGCTCGGCCGGCAGTCGCCCCACCCCATCGCCCCAGAGCGCCCGCCCGGCCATGAAGCCGCTGGCGCCGGCCGCTGCGGCGATTTGCATCTGGTCGGCGAACGCGTCGAACCCGACCGACGCCGACAGCAACACCCAGGGCACATCCAGTGCGCAGTCCAACTCGGCACAGGCATCCCGCGCGGCTGCCCCGACGTTCGGGTCGTCGACCGAGCCGAGCAGCGGCCAGGGGAACTCGACCTTCATGATGTCGGCGCCGCACTCGGCGAAAGATCGTGCGCTGCCGATGATCTCGCGGCTCCGCAACTGCTGGACGGCCGGATTGGTCAGGTCTTCGCCCGGCGCGGGGAACCAGATCGGCTCAACGATCAACGGCAGCTCGTGAGCCGCGCAGTCGACCGCCAGTCGCTGAATCGTCGCATGCTGCTCGTCGCTCACCCCGCCGCTGTCCGACCGATGAAACACGACGATCTTGACGCCGTCCACGCCCAGCGCAGCGAGCGCGTCCACCGACCAATCGTCACGGACGGCGAGCTCGCTACCCCACCCGGTCGGGCTGTCGGCCGGCGCGTAGGAGAGCTTCTCGACGCCGGATATCAGGCCGACGGAACCGGTAGCGGTGCCGCTGAGAATGGCCTGTCCGATCGAGTACACCGGGTCGAGCAACAGCGCGCTGCAGTGCGGCGCCATGGCGTCGATCAACTCCAGTTTCGATTCGACGACCTCATCGAAGCCGACCTGGGAGACGTCGGTGTCGAACAGCGCCAGGTAGTTCTCCGGGTGATCGATCGCCGCTACTCGGATGAACCCACCGGCGTCGGAGATCCGGTCCAGTCGCCGGATCTTGCCCAGGCCCGATGGCAAGGCCGGCACGGCGCGCCTCGTCGTTGTTTCGCCGTCAACTGACACGGTCGGTGGACTGCCAGCGGACCCGGGTGATCCGCCGCCGGATGACGCGGTTGGCACGCTGCTCGATGAAGCTGCTGGCACGGCAGGCTCCTGGTTCGTCGGGGGTACTGCGGTCGAATGTGCTTGCACGCCTTAGCCCATGGACCACTGGGGCCGACGCGGTACTGCCGATGGTAAAGCTGAAACCGGTGATTGACAACGCTGTCAATTGGGTGCACGCTTGACCAGGACGGCAGCTCCCTAGTCGGAACTGACGCCTGGATCCTGGGCCAGGCCTGCCGACGCCCGCTTCACCGAAAGTTGACGACGCCGTCTCCGGTCAATGACCAGGCCCGCCGTCACGGACCGAGAGGCAGCACAGATGCTGGTCGTGACGCCGAACCTGTGCTTCGACGTGACCGTCAGGCTGCCGTTGTTCACCCCAGGCGCCGTCACCAGGGCCACCAGCACGGTGATCACCGCCGGCGGCAAGGGCGTGAACGTGATGCGGGCGGCCGCTGCCCTCGGCGCCCAGCGCAGCCGGTTGGTCGGGTTCACCCCGAACGCCGACGCCGTCCGTCTGCGAGCATTGCTCTGCGACGACGCCGTCGAACTCATCGGCGTCCAGACACTGGGACAGGTGCGGATCGCTACCATCCTGCTCGAGGATTCGGGGCGGGCGAGCGTCATCAACGGCCGCGGACCGGACATCGACGAGCGCGGCTGGCGGCTGCTGCTGGACGCCGTCCGGGACAACCTGGTGCGCGGCGAGGTGCTGGTCTGCTCGGGTTCGCTGCCGCCCGGTGTGCCGGTCGATGGCTACGCGCAGCTGGTGCGGCTGGCGCACGACGCGGGTTGCGCCGCGGTGGTCGACGCCGCTCCGGGACCGTTGGCCGCTGCCCTGCCGGACCGGCCTGATCTGGTGTCGCCCAACCTTTCCGAAGCGGAAGGTCTGCTGCACGGACGTACCGACGAACTGGTCGACGAGCGCACTCCCGAAGTTCAGCAACGAGCGGTCGCTGCCAGCCGGGAACTGCACGCAGCGGGTGCCGTGCGGGCCGTCGTCACAGCGGGTGATGCCGGCGCTGCCCTCACCACCGCCGAAGGCACCTGGTGGTCGCCGGCACCAACAGTGATGGTCGCCTCACCCATCGGAGCCGGGGATTCCTTCGTCGCCGGCGCCGTTGTCACGATGGCCGCCCGCCGGTCGGATCTCGAGGTGCTGGCCGCCGGGATTGCCACCGCCGCCGCGTCCTGCGAGAGCGACAAGGCCGGCGACGTCGACCCCGGCAGGGTCGCCGAGCTACTGGCCCGGCTCGGCGATGCCGAGTCGATTGCCGAGTCGATTGCCGAGTCGATTGCCGATGACACGGCTGCCGATCGGATGCTGGTCGAGTCCGACAGCGGGTCGTCCCGATGACGACGAAGCAGACGGTCGATCCGTACGCCAGCGGCGTCGACAGCACCAGCGGTGGGATCCCTTCGGCGGCTGCATCGCCGGTGTCGATGCCGCCGAACCTGCTCACCCACTACTACCGCGGCGGATCACGGCTGGCCAGCTTCCGCGGCATCGAGCCGACCAGCGCCTACCAGCCGGAAGACTGGTTGGCGTCCACCGTGCACCGGTACGGCGACCCGGCCAGCGGTCCCAGCCGGTTGGCGGACGGCACCCTGTTCGCCGACCTGATTGCAGCCGACCCCGTTGGCTGGTTGGGCGCGACCGGCGCCGGCCCCAACGGACCCGCCGATACCGGAATTCTGGTGAAGCTGTTGGACGCCGACCAGCGGCTGCCCGTGCACGTACATCCAAGCCGTCCGTTCGCGGTCGACCAGCTGCATTCCTGCTACGGCAAGTCGGAGGCCTGGTACGTGATCGCCACTGACGGCGACGACCCCTGCGTCTGGGTGGGCCTCAGAGACGACGTCGACGAGGGCGCGCTGCGCACCGCCGTCGACCGGCAGGACTCGGAATGGTTGCTGGGACAGCTCAACCGGGTCCAGGTGCAGCCGGGCGACGCCATCTTCGTGCCGGCCGGCCGCGCGCACGCCATCGGTCCCGGCGTCTTGGTGATCGAGGTACAGGAACCCACCGACTTCTCGGTGATCCTGGAATGGGCCATCACCACCAGCGGACCAGAGAGCGCCGACCTGGGACTCGGCATCGACACCGCGTTGCGAACGGTCAACCTGCAGGCACTCGACGGGCAGGCCCTGGCAGCGCTGCACCGGCACACCGACAGCGCGACCGAATCGGCCGAACCGCTGTCGCTGCTGCCGGGATCCGCGGACGAATTCTTCACCATGCAGCTGCTGGCGACCAGTACTCACCGATCCGTAAGCCCAACGGCGGCAGCCGGTTTCGCCGTCGTCGTGGTAATCGGTGGCACCGGCACGATGAGCGGTGCCGCGGGGTCGGTGCCGGTTTCGGCCGGCCAGGTATTCGCCGTTCCGGCAGCGTTCGGACAGTGGCAGCCGGCCGGCGACGTCCAGCTGGTGGTCTGCCGCCCGGGACCGGCGCCCGCACCGCTGCCGGCTCTGCCGGCTCTGCCGGCTTCAGGTAGGCCACGATGACCACCACCGTGCTGCTCGGAGTCGATGTCGGCACCACCGACATCAAGGTCTTGGCGACCACCGCCGACGGCGAAGAGATCTGCCTTGATACCGCACCCACCCGCTGGCACAGCTACCCGGACGGGAGAACCGAGCTGGCACCTGACGATCTCGCCGACGAAGTCATCGCGCTGCTGGCTGCGGTAGCCAGCGCCGCCGCCGAGCGGCTGGGTCCGGTGCGGGTGGCCGGCATCGGCATCACCGGGATGGCGGAAGCAGGTGTGCTGCACCGCCAGGACTTCTCGTCCTGCTATCCGATCATCGCCTGGTTCGACCCGCGCGGCCACCGCGAGATGGCAGCGCTACCAGCAGCTTTGCGGGTGGAGTTCCCCGGTCGGACCGGTTTACCGGTGTCCGGCCTGGCCACCATCGCCAAGCTGCTATGGATGCGAGAGCATGGCATCGAGTTGGCCGGCTGCAGTTGGCTGGGAGTGCCCGAGTTCGTGGCGACCCGGCTGGGCGGCGCGCCCGTCGCCGAGCTCAGCCTGGTCTCCCGCACCGGGCTGCTGGACCAGCACACCGGAGAACCATTGCCCGCTGCGCTGGAGCTGCTCGGAGTCGGACCGGAGTTGTTGCCGCCGTTCGTCGCCGGCGGCACCCCGCTGGGCTCGGTAACGGGGGGCGACATCCCGGAGATCCTGCGCGGTGCCGTCATCACCGTTGCCGGCCACGATCATCCGGTGGCCGCCGTCGGCGCCGGGGCAACGGGAGCCGAGGATGTCTTCGATTCCTTCGGCACCGCGGAGGCGTTGGTGCGCTCGACGACCGGGGACGTCACCGTGGCCGAGCGGGCCCGGCTGGCCGGCATCGACATCAACACCGTTCGACATGCGCTGGCCGGCCGGCAGCTGCTGCTCGGCGGCACGAAAGCCGGTCTGCTGCAACGCCGGGCACTCGGCCTGCTCGGCGCCCACGGACGGGACGGCAGGGACCGGTTGGACGCGGAAGCCTGTGCGCTGCTGGACAGGATCGGCGACGACGTCCCGCCGGAAGGCATCCTGGTGCATGGCGCGGCAATGAACGACGGCGCCTTGCACCTGCGCCTGGACATCGACGATGTCGACCCGGCCGCGGTGTGGCTGGCGACCGTGCACCACGGGGTGGACATCGTGACGCAGATGCTGGCCGAGATGGCCGCCGTCGCCGGGCCGAGCGGACCGGCCGTCGTTGCCGGCGGCTGGACCAGGATGGCGTCGGTCAAGCGCATCAAATCGGCCAGGCAGCCAGGGCTGCGGTTCTCCCCGCGCCGGCAGGCAGGCGCATTCGGCGCCGCACTGTTCGCCGCCCACGCCATCGGAACGGCGGACCGCGCGCATTCCGCCGGGCACCACGACAGCCGCGTTCTCGACGCCATGACCGGCCCGGACGAACTGCTGATCCGCACCTTCAACGACCACCAGGCAGGAACAGCTGCCCGCGACCATCGAGGAGCACTGACCGCGTGAGCACGACCGTCAACGCAGGACTGGCATCGATCGCCACCGACACCGAAACCTTGGCCATCGTCGCCATGGATCAACGCAACACGTTGAAGCGGATGTACGCCGCCGTCGGAATCGCCGATCCGTCCGACGCCGAGCTGACGGCGATCAAGACCGACATCGCCGTGGCGCTGCGGGGCAGCGCATCGGCGTTCCTGCTGGACCCGACGTACGGAGTCCCTGCGTTGCAAGCGGTCTCGTCGGACGGACCCCGTTTCGGGGTGCTGGTCGCGGCCGAACCGTCAGAGCGGGGCACCGTCAACGGCGAGCCTCGCACCCACCGCGACCCGGCGTTGAGCGCCGATTGGGTGAAGTCGCAGGGCGGCGACGCAGTCAAGTTCCTGGTGCAACTCCGCGCCGACCGGCGCGCGGAGCCGGGCCAACCGGACACCACCGCCGAGGTGCTCGAGGTGGTGCGCGAGGTGGTTGCCGACTGCCGACAGGCGGGCGTGCCGTCGGTGGTGGAGAATTTGATCTTCCCGCTGGCCGGGCAGGCAGACCAGACAGCGCAGGAACGTGCCGACCGGATCATCGACGCCGCCGTACTGATCGACGAGTGCGGACCGGACCTGATCAAATTGGAATATCCGGGCGACGCGGCATCCTGCCGTCGGCTGGCCGCGAGTATCCGGTCGCCATGGGCGGTACTGTCGGCCGGCGTCGGCTTCGACGATTTCGCCGCTGCCGTCAGGGTTTCGTGCGACGCCGGTGGGGCCAGCGGCTTCATCGCCGGGAGATCGATCTGGAAGGAAGCGGTCGGTATGGACAGTCCGACACGGCAGTCGTTCCTGGCCGATGAGGGACGCCGAAGGTTGGACGCCCTGGTCGCCGTCATCGACGGGAGGGCCCGGCCGTACTCCGAGGGGGCGACGAGCCGATGACGCCACTATTGCAGGCGCAAGGCCTGACCAGATCGTTCGGACACGTGAAAGCGTTGGACGGGGCCGACTTCGATGCCGATGTCGGTGAGGTGGTGGCGCTGATCGGCGACAACGGGGCCGGCAAGTCGACCCTGGTGAAGGCGCTGTCCGGCAACCTGGAGCTCGACGCCGGCACGATCATCTTCGATGGCGGAACGGTCCGGCTGAACACCCCGTCGGACGCCACCAACCTGGGAATCGAGGTCGTCTACCAGGATCTGGCGCTGGCGCCGCACCTCGACCCGACGCAGAACCTGTTCCTCGGCAGGGAGATTCCGGCGTCCGGCCCGCTCGGCTGGTTCGGGTTCATGAACAACAGAGAGATGCGACGCAGGGCCAAGAACTCATTCGCCGAGCTCGGCGGAACGGTGCGCTCGCTGGGCTTGCCGGTGGGCAACATGTCCGGCGGCCAGCGGCAGCAGATCGCCATCGCCAGGGCGATCGCCTGGGCCGACCGGCTGGTCTTTTTGGACGAGCCGACGGCCGCTCTGGGAGTGGTGCAGACCAGGAACGTGCTGGACGCGATCAAGCGGGTCCGCGACTCCGGGATCGCCGTGGTGCTGATCTCGCACTCGATGCCAGAGGTGCTGGAGGTCGCCGACCGGGTCCAGGTGATGCGATTGGGCAAGCGGGTGGCCACCTTCAACGGCAAGGATACGAATGTCGAGCAGCTCGTCGGCGCCATGACCGGTGCCCTCCAGGTCGGAGGGGCGGTGGCCTCGTGAGCGCCGACCTGACGAAGAACTCCGGCGATCCGACAGTGCCTGCGGCGCCGGCAGACTCGGCTGACGAGACCGGTGCTGTCGACCCGGCCGACCTGTCGGCCGGAACGTCGGCAGGCAGCGCACCCGATCCGTCCGACGACGGGCCACCGCAGAGCCTGCTGGCGAACTTGCGCGGCCGGCAATCGGTGTGGATCTTCCTCGTGCTGATAGTGATCGTGGCGTTCTTCAGCATCAAGGGTGGCGACCGGTTCGGCTCTGCCAGTAACTTCTCGCTGATCGCCCAGAACCTTGCCGTACTCGCTGTTCTCGGCGTCGGTATGACATTCGTAATCATCACCGCTGGTATCGACCTGTCGATCGGTTCGGTCTTGGTGTTCGCCTCGGTGATCTCGGCCAAGGTGATGGCCGCGATGGGCGGCGACAACGGGCTGGTGATCCTGGTCGGCGTCGTTGTCGCCATCGTGAGCGGCGGCGTCTGGGGCTTCATCAACGGATTCCTGGTCGCCAAGGCGAAGATCCCTCCGCTGGTCGTCACCCTCGGCACGCTGTCCGCGGCCCTCGGGGTGGCCCAGGTGGTGACCACCGGGAACAACATCTCCATCACCAACGTCAGCTCGCTCACCGATTTCGGTATCTACCAACGCTTTCTCGGCATTCCGGCGTTGGTGTTCGTCGCGCTGATCCTGGTGATCATCGGCGGAGTCGTCTTGCACCGCACCAAGTTCGGCCGCTACACCTACGCGATCGGGTCCAACGAGGAGGCCGCCCGCCGCGTCGGCATCGAGGTCGAGCGGCATCTGATTCTGATCTACTCCTTCACCGGAGCGCTGGCCGGCGTCGGCGCCGTGATGTACCTGGCGGAGTTCTCCACCACCACCATCGCCGGTGCCACGCTGACGAACCTCAACGTCATTACTGCTGTGGTGATCGGCGGTACCTCCATCTTCGGCGGTCTCGGCACCATGTTCGGCACCGTCGTCGGCCTGTTCATCCCCGCCGTCCTGCAATCGGGGCTGGTGATCATCGGGGTGCAGTCGTACTGGCAGAGCGTCGCGGTCGGCCTGGTGCTGGTCGCGGCGGTGTACGTAGACCAATCGCGTCGCAGGGCAGCCCTTCGCGGGGCGAAACCAACCAGCAGGCTCCGCAGTCGGCGGGGCTCGTCCGTTCGAAAGGAACAGCAATGAAACGCTCCACCCTGATGACTGCCGCAGCCGGGGCGCTCGTCGCCCTGGTGACGCTGGCAGCGTGTTCCAGTAGCAAGCCGACGGCCAGCAGCGCTGTCGGCGGATCGAGCGCTGCGCCGCCTGTTGCCTCGTCACCGGCGAGCAGCGCCGGCGGGTCGTCGGCCATCGGATCCAGCGGCGCATCGTCGGCCATCGGATCCAGCGGCGCATCCTCGGCCCTCGGATCCAGTGGCGCATCGTCGGCCATGGGATCCAGCGGCGCATCCTCGGCCGCCGGCTCATCGATGGCTTCATCTGGAGCTTCCAGCGCCGCTTCCGGCGGCGCGCCGATCAAGGCATCTAAGAATTACAAGCTGTCCTTCATCCAGGGCGTTACCGGCGATAACTTCTACATCACCATGCAGTGCGGCATCCAGGCGGAGGCGGCCAAGGTCGGCGTCACCGTCAACACCCAGGGACCGGCCAAGTTCGACCCGACACTGCAGAAGCCGATCCTGGATTCGGTGGTGCAGTCCAAGCCGGATGCGATCCTGATTGCTCCGACCAATGTCGACGCGATGCAGGCACCGCTGGCGGCTGCTGCCAAGTCCGGCATCAAGGTGATCCTGGTCGACACCACCACTTCGGACCCGTCGTACGCCTCGTCGCAGATTGCGTCGGACAACCTCGGTGGTGGTAAAGCGGCGTTCGACGCCGTCAAGCAGTTGTCGCCCGGCGGCGGAAAGGTGCTGGTCGTCTCCGTCGACCCAGGCATCTCGACCACCGATGCTCGCGCCAAGGGCTTCGAGGACGCTGCCAAGTCCGACTCGAAGTTCACCGATCTCGGAGTCCAGTACTCGCACAATGATCCGGCGACCGCCGCTTCGCTGGTCACCGCCGCACTGCAGAAGGATCCCGACATCGTCGGCATCTTCGCCACCAACCTGTTCGCCGCCGAAGGCAGTGCCACCGGCATCCAGCAGGCGGGTAAGAAAGGCCAGGTCAAGGTCGTCGGCTTCGACGCCGGCCCGGACCAGATCTCCGCACTGAAGGCGGGCACCGTGCAGGCGCTGGTCGCGCAGCAGCCCGGCGTGATCGGCACCGACGGGGTCGACCAGGCTGTGCTGGCCCTTGACGGTGGCAAGAACACCGCGAAGATCCAGACCGGTTTCTCGATCATCACCGCCGCCAATGTGGCCACCACCAAGGACGCCTACCTGGCCAAGTGCTGACCCAGCCGGCGGGAAACGATCCGCCGGTACCGACGAATTGCTGACCAGTGGGGCCTCGGAACTCTTGTGTTCCGGGGCCCACTGTCGTTCGGCTGAGCCGCCGACCTTCGCCGCGGCGATCAGCAGCAGGCAGCCACTTTCGGCGCCTGGACACACGCCTCTCCCGCGTTCACCACATCCGGCGCCCCCTACGCTGGCGGACGTCATGATTGAGCACCCGCAGCCCGCGCTGTCCGCCCTGCCCGATCGCGCGCGCCCGTACGCTCGCAGGTCGGTCTGGTTCGAAATCGTGCTGGTCTTCACCATCACCCTCGGCATGAGCGGCCTTCGGTCGCTGATCTCGCTGATCGACGACCTGCTGGCTGCGGCCCCCATTGCCACCCAGACGGTGGCGATCGTGGTGCCGCAGGCCAAGGCGAACTACCTGGATCTGGCCGCCCAGTTGTTGTCGGTGATCTCCGGGATCGCCTGGGGAGCGCTGGGCATCTATCTGTTGTGGCGGGCCGGCATCAATCTGCGGGAACGGCTGGGAGTCGACTGGCGCTGGCGTGACGTCGGACCGGCGATCGGGTTGGCCGCCCTGATCGGCATTCCTGGGCTGGCCTTTTACCTGTTCGCCCACAAGATCGGCATCAACCTGGCGGTGGCACCCACCCAACTGAACGACGTCTGGTGGCGCACCCCGGTACTGATCCTGTCGGCGATCCAGAACGGCTTCCTGGAGGAGTTTCTGGTTGTCGGCTACCTGATCACCCGGCTCAAGGATCTGCGGGTGCCGCTGTGGGGGATCGTCGCGTTCAGCGCTGTGCTGCGCGGCAGCTACCACCTCTATCAAGGGTTCGGCGGCTTCGTCGGCAACATGGTGATGGGCATCGTATTCGCGCTGATATTCCTGCGCTGGCGCCGGATCTGGCCGCTGGTGATCGCTCACGTCCTGATCGACATCGTCACCTTCGTCGGTTACCCGCTGCTGCACGGCCACGTCAGCTGGCTTCCGTAGCCGAGGCTCAGGTGGCGCTGATGGCGCCGAAACCGACCAGCGCAAGGACCACCAGGCCGGCGATCACCCGGTAGACGATGAACGTGGTGTAGGTGTGCCTGGCGACGAACCTGAGCAGCCAGGCGACCGAGGCGTAGGCGACGGCGAACGACACCACGGTCGCCACCAGCGTTGCGCCCCAACCGATTCCGGTCGAGATCGCGGGAAAATTCTGCACGGTCTCCAGCGCGCCGGCGGCGGCCAGCGCCGGGATCGACAGGAAGAACGACAGCTTGGTGACGGCCACCCTGTCCAGCCCGCGGAGCAGCCCGGCCGACATGGTGGCACCGGATCTGGAGACGCCGGGTATCAGCGCGATGCACTGCACCACCCCGACGATCACGGTGTCCTTCCAGGTGATGTCCTTCTCGTGACGATCCTGCTTGGCCAGTCGGTCGGCGTACCACATCACCGCCGAGAAGGCGATCAGCATGCCGCCGACGATCCACAGGCTGCGCAGGCTGGTCTCGATCTGGTGCTGGAAGGCCAGACCGACGATGGCGATCGGAATGCTGCCGTAGATCACCGCCCAGCCGAACCGATAGTCGGCGCCGCGCTCCGCCGGTTTGGTGAGCCCGCGGAACCAGCCAGCAACGATCCTGACGATGTCTGTCCACAGATAGATGATCAGCGCCAGCACGGCGCCCACCTGGATGATCGCGGTGAACGCGGTGACGGCTGGCAAATCGATCTGGTAGCCGAGCAGTTTCTCGGTGACGGTGAGATGGCCGGTACTGGAGACCGGCAGGAACTCGGTGAGACCTTCAACGATGCCGAAGATCAGCGCGTGCCAGAAGGGCATGTCGGCTCCCGTGTTCCGTGTGGGTGACGGCTCAGCGCAGGGTGAACTGGCGGCCGAGGATGCCGTCCCGGGCTCGGCGCTCGGCGCTGGTCAGCGGCGCCGGATCGGCGACTGCCGTCGCGTATCGCTCGGCGAAATCGGTGGCCGGCTTCTCCCATTCCGCCGAGTGAGCTTCCCGGTCCAGATCCCACACCGGCACCAGCCGGCCGTGCGCCCGGAACGATCCGACGTACCGCGATCCCTCCCCCAGATCCAGCTCACCGGCGGCGGCCAACCTGGCCAGCGCAGCCATCACCTCGGCCTCGTCCTCTGGACGTACCCACCGCAAGTGGGCCTTGTCGCCGGCGTCGACCCAGTAAGCGCCAGGCAGCTCGCCGATCCTGGCGGTCGGCATGATCGCGCCGTTCGCCTGCTCCAACGACAGCGCCACCTCGCTGCCCTCTTCGACCTCGTTCTCCAGCCACCAGCCGAAGTCCGGGTGCACGGTGACGGCCAACGGCTCGTCGACGATCAGCTCGCCCAGCGTCGGGTTCTCGGCGTCGCGGGGCGCCACCTGCAGCATCGACGACGGCTGCACGTCAAGCGCCCACCGCAGGCTGCCGCCGAGATCGCGGGACAGATCGCCGGAATGCACCTGGGTCTGCAGGCCGATGAGGATCGACCCGTCGGAACGAGTGAGGGCGGCTGCCGCCCCCGGCAACACAGTGGCCAGCGTGACGGACGGCGAATCCGCAGCCGGCTTCGCCAGGGTGAGCGGCACGGTGGCCGACGGCACGAACTCGCGCATGGCGATCAGCTCGACCTCGCCCTTCATGCCGGCGAACGGCCGCGAGACGATCATGTCCGCCGCATCGGCGGCGCCGTGGCAGTTCTTCCAACGGCGACCGGAGCCACACTCGCAGGGACGCCGCGGGTTGCCACCGCCGCCGTCCGCACGGGCTGCTGGCTTGGCTTTTTTCGCGGATAGCCGCTGGGAGGTCTTGTTGGCCACGCCGATACGGTACGCGACGCGCAGCTCAGGCCTTGACTAGTGAAACGGGCGCAGCTGCCGGGTCGGTGGTGGCCGGATCGGCATCCGCCGCCGCCGCCGGCGGATCGTCCGTGCCCGGCTCGGCGCCGGTGGGCGGCAGCACGCCGGATTTCCGGCGGGCGGCCGGATCGGTGGTGCGGACCCGGGTCGGTGCCGGGGACTGCACCAGCCAACCGGCGTAGCGGCCGGATTTCGGCGGACCGAACAGCCGCGCCAGCCGGAGCAACAATAGGCCGGTGAGCAGCGCGGTGACCGCAGCCACCGCGTCAACGGCGACATGCAGTTCAACGGCGTCCGCCAGTGCCTGATCGCCGCGCGGGATCCGCCAGACCAGGGTCACCACCGTCAGCACCGCGGACGCTGCCCAGGCCAACCACCACCAGCGCAGCAAGACTGAGGGCGACGGCCCGCCGGCGACCGAGACTCTCCGGCCAGCGGCGACTCGGTCTCGGTCAGGATCTGGCCGGCTCCATAGATGTTCCAGCCGGGCACCAGCAGCCGCAGCAGCACGTTCCGCCGGCTGCGGACGGGTGCCAGCGACCCGCGGGCGGCGGCGGCCCGGTGGGCAGGGGCGATGGCGGGGACGGCGAGCACCGCGGTGATGCCGGCGAGTGCCAACCCCGACCAGGACGCCGTCGTCACCAGCGCGTCCGATGCTCGCACCGAGCTGCCGGACAGCACCTCGGTGCGGCCACGCAGCATCAGCCGGAATCGCCAGAATTCACCGGCCGCGGCCGCAGCGCAGGCGGCGGCGGTGACGAACGCGGCGATAGCGGCGATCCGCAGTCCGCCGATCGGCGGGACGACACCGGCGTCCGGATCGGGATCGGCGTTCCAATGCCATAGCACCGGCGCGAAACCCCAACGGGGATGGGCATTTCCATAGCTCGGCGGCCCGCCGTAATCGGCACCCCGCATTCCCCGGTTGGTCAATCCGCCGCCGAGCCGGACGACCCGGCGCGGCCCGATACCCGGTGGTGGATGCGCCACCCAGCGCCGGACCGGGGCCGGCAGCAGGGTCCCGCAATAGATGCAGTTGACGACACCGCCGCCGACCACACCCCTGCGCAGCGGTGGTTGGGTGCGCGCACACCGCAGACAGCGCAGCTGGGTGCGCTGCGCTGGCGGCGCGAACGGCTGCATGTGGATCAGATGATCTCTGGGGTACGGCCGTCGGCGACCAGCGGGCGAGCGGCAGCGGCCCAGGCCGACATGCCGCCGGCCACGTTCACCGCATCCCAGCCGTTGGCGTTCAGGTACGCCGTTGCCCGGCTCGATCGACCGCCGCTGCGGCAGACCACATAGATCGGCGAACCCTCGGGCACGTCATCGAGCTTCTCGGCCAGGGACGGCAGCGGCAGGTGGGTCGCACCAGGCGCATGCCCGGCCGCCCACTCGTCGTCCTCTCTGACGTCCAACAGCACCGCATCGTCGGGCAGATCGGTCACGGCCACCTCGGGCACCTCAGCTTGCGTCATGCCGCCCATTGTCCCATCGTGCCAATCGCGACTGTGGCCTCCACACCCCAGTCGTTGTGCAACGTGGCCCTTCGGGCCGGCCGTAGTCCCAGCTCCCTGGCCAGGGAGACGATGTCGCGGGCCGCACCGGCGGCGCAACCGCCCGTACCCCTACTATCATCCAGGGTTGGGGAGATGCCGTGACGGAACCGTCAGGAGAGACTCCGTAAGGTGCTTGGATGAGCCGCGCGCGACGTGCCAGGACTATGAGCATGGGAGTGTGGCAGCTGATCGTCGTCTTGATGCTGGCCGGGTCTAGTGGCAGCGCGGGGATCGCAGTGTCGGCCGCTCTCGCACCGAGCGTCCCGCCACCGCCTGGGGTCGTCCAGGTCGTCGTGATCGGTGATTCCTTGAGTACCGGCGTGATGACCGGGGGTGATGCCTGGACGGGGCACGAAGCAAGCTTGCTGACCAGCATGGGCCTGGCGGCCGCCATCACCAGTGACTCTGAAAATGGTGCTGGGTATGCGGCACTTGGTGATTCGGGCGACACCTTTCTGGATCTTGTCAACAGGACCGTGAATGCCCGCACGCGAGTAGTGGTTCTCTTCGGCTCGGACAACGATTTCGGCCAGCCAGGACTGGACATCGATACGGATGTGACCATGGCAACGGTGGCCAGACTGGCCCCGCATGCTGCGTTGATCGTGGTCGGGCCGCCGTCCGCGCAGGGCGATCCTGGACAGCAGCTCACCGACATCCGACGGATCCTGCGGTCGGCCGCCGAGCGGAACGACGGACTGTTCGTTGATACGTTGACGCTCCAGTGGTTCCAAGGCCATGACTCGGCGTATATCGGCCCGGATGGTGAGCATCCGAACGCGGCCGGAGAGGTGTATCTGGCACGCCAGATGGCCACCCTCTTGGCGCCGGTAATTTCAGACATTCAACGGGGCCGCCGTGGCGGTCTACTCGCACCCGGACCGAGGGCGGGTGACGACCGGCTGCGGACCGGCTGGTCGAGCGCCTCGCTCGGGGGGTCTTTGATGAGCGCGCGATGAGAATGTCATGTGGGGTGGGGTGAGAATCAGACCCAGTCGGGGCAGCAGGGCAGAGTGACTCTCATGGGGTGGATGGTGACGAAATCGCGGCGCGGCGTCGCGGCGGCCGGCTTGTGGTTCGTTAGATGAGCGTGAACCCCGGCCGCGCGGATCAGGTCGAAGTGCCGGTCGGCGCGTCGACCGAGCGGGCGGCGATAGCCGCTCCGCGAAGGGCGGCGATGTGGCGCTGGCTGCGACGGGCCCCCGCGTCGCTGACCATGATTGTGGTGTTGTGGACGGTGGGCGGGGTCACCGGTTCGCTGCTGCGTGGTCCCTCGGGCTCCGTTGCTCGCTGGGTGGGCGCGAGTGTGCCCAATCTGAGTTCGGGCCACCTGATCATGCTCGTCAGTTCAGCGTTGTTCGCCAGCAATCTGGCGAATTACCTCCTGGCCACGGTGATGTTGCTGGTCGTCGGCGCCGTCGTAGAGCGTCGGCTTGGTACCGGGAGAACCGTTGTGCTGGCGGTGGTGATCCAAACCGCGGCATTGTTGGTGGGCCTGCTCTTCGTGCATGTGATCGATCCGATCGACGAGAACTGGAATGACTCGTTGTCGGCCGGCATCGCTGTGACGCCGTTGCCGGCGTGCGTCGGCCTGCTGTTGGCGCACAGTGCCAGGCAATCTGCGTTGTGGCGGCGGCGGGTGCGGCTGCTCGGGTTCAGCGTGCTGCTGACCTTGTCGATGTACGGGGGGTATCTGGAGGACTCGCTCGCGCTGTCGGGCGCTCTGGTGGGCTTCTTGGTGGGGGTGTTGTTGTGGCGGCGGTCCACGGTTGGCCCGGTGCATCGCTCGAGCCGTCGGGAGACACGCTCACTGGTCGGCGCCATCGTAGCCGTCACGTCCATTGGACCGCTGTTGGTTTCCTTGTCACCCAGCGCGGTCGGCCCGCTCAGGGTGTTGCGCTACGTGTTCACGTCCCCGGCGGCCACCGGCCCGCAACTACGGCAGATCTGCGCTGTGCGGGCCAACCGTGGGCTGTGCGCAGAGTTGATCTCGCAGAACCGGTTCCACGGCCTTGGCCCCTCGGTGTTCGCGCTGCTGCCGGCGGTGCTGGTCCTGGTACTGGCGCGGGGCTTGACCAGGGGACGCCTGTCGGCGTGGTGGATGGCGATGCTCACCCATCTGGTGCTGCTCGGGCTTGGCCTCGCTCTGGCGTTGAGCGCTTTGGCGCCACATGGTCACAGGTTCGGCGGCCTTGCCCTGCTAGAACTCCGCGGGACAACCGGGTTGTTACTTCCGATTCTGAGCCCACTTGTGGTCGTGCTGGTGTTGGCGGGTTCCCGCTCCTCGTTCCGGGTGCAGCCACCGCCGGGCACCCATCGACGGTTGCTGCGTACCATGCTATGGACAACGGCGGCGGCGTTTGGGATCTATACCGTGATGGGGATGCTGCTCGCCGAGCAATTCACGCCGCGCCCGACTTGGCTGAGCTTGACGAGCAGTTTCCCGCTGCGGCTCATTCCCCCTGGGTACCTGGGTTTCGCGTTACCACGAATGATTCCGCACTCTTGGATCGCCACTGCCGTGATGGAGTGGCCGGGGTTGCTGGTATGGGCGGTGGCGCTTATCTGGGTGTTGCTCAGTTTCCGCAGGGTGCAGCCTGCCGATGGTCGCGATGACGCGCAAAGAGCGCGGGACATTCTTTCTCACTGCGGCGGCTCAGCGTTGTCGTACTTGACCATGTGGGCGGGCAACGCCTATTGGTTCAACCAATCGAACACCACGTTCATCGCCTACCGGGTTTACGGGGGAATCGCTCTGACAACCACCGATCCGGTCGGGCCGGTCCAGGACCACGGCTCGGCGATCATCGAATTCGCCGTCTTCTGCGACTCCCAGCATTTGGTCCCGTGTCTTTACAGCATCACTGCCCGGACCCGCTCTGTCACTGCAGAGCTGGGCTGGAAGGACGTGCAGGTCGCCGAAGAGACCGTCCTGGAACTGGGTACCCTGGCCTTCACCGGTAGAAAATTTCAGGACATTCGCACTGCCATCAACAGGGCTACCCGAACCGGAATAACGGCGCAATGGATGAGCTACTCGGCCGCACCTGTGACCATCACCTCTCAGGTGCTCGCGTTATCCGAGGAGTGGGTGGCCGACAAGGGGCTGCCTGAGATGGGCTTCACCCTGGGGGGTATCGAGGAGCTCATCGATCCGCAGGTGCGATGCCTGATTGCGGTGGGCGATGACGGTGTGGTGCACGGCATCACCAGCTGGCTGCCGGTGTACCGGAACGACGTGGTGATAGGGCGGACCCTGGACTTCATGCGCCGGCCACGAGACGGTGTCCCCGGCATCATGGAATTCCTCATAGGTACCGCGGCGCTCGACCTTCAACAGCAGGGCGCCGAGTTCATCAGCCTTTCCGGCGCTCCGCTGGCCCGAAACGCTCCCAGTGACCAGAACTCCGCACTACAGAATCTGCTGGATCAGCTCAGCCGCATGCTGGAACCGGTGTACGGGTTCAAATCTTTGTTGAACTTTAAAGCGAAGTTTCAGCCCACCTACCTTCCGGTGTACATGTCGTACCCCGATCCCGCCGCCCTGCCCAGGATCGCCGTGGCTATCGCGCACGCCTACGTCCCAGAGCTCACCCTCAACCAACTACTGCGCACTGCCGGCAAACTTTAGCCACCTTCCCGACGCGCGAGGTCTTTGCTGGCGAACGCCGCGTGGTACCGAATCGACGTTGACAACGAAACGGACTAATATCGGCAAGATCTTCGCAGACAACGCCCAACGACCTCACACCCCATTCTGCTTCTGGGGCGTGCAATGTCGGCGGGGCCTGCAGCGCAGGAGGTCGGTGGTTGTCGCTGAACCAGCGGTTGCCAACACAGCGCACTTCAGCCGCTCCAGATCGGCCCAGAGGGAGGGAGTTTCGCGATGGCCGGACCGTTGCGCTGGTCGCTGTTGACAGGCTGGTTGCCGGTCACCCTGCTGGGCTTGGCCGTGCTGGCCGGAGCCGTTTTGGTGGTCCGCAGGAACCGCCGGTGGCTCACAACGGTACTTCCATCAGTGGCGGTCGGGTCCATTCTCTGCGCGTGGTTCGTCGACTGGGCGGTTGACAACTGGTGGCGACCATTTCCCGATCCACTTCCGATGGATGCCGTGGTGTGGATCGGGCTGGTGCTGGCTGCTGCAGCGCTGGCGGTCGGCCAAGTCATTGCGTGCAAATGGCCACGAAAGCTTCTTGCCTGCGCTGCAGCGGTCGCCGTCCTGGCCGCCGGTTCCAACGAGATCAACCGATCGTTCGACTACTACCCGAACCTGTCCGCGGTACTCGGCCTGGTGCCCGGGGAGAAACACGACTTGCCGCCCAGGCAGCCGGGCGCGCATCACCCACACGCGGGATCGTCGATATCCCGGTGGCGACCATCGGGGGCCGTTCCGCAGGTCGGCCAAGTATCCGAGATAAACGTGCCCGGTACCCGGTCGGGCGTTGTCGGCCGCTCCGCCTGGATATACCTGCCGCCGGCGTACCTCACCGCCAACCGTCCGCTGTTACCGGTGCTGGAGTTGATTGGGGGACAACCAGGCAAACCCGTGGATTGGATTAACTCCGGCCGGATCGCCTCGGTCATGGACGCATTTGCTGCCCGGCACCACGGGTTGGCGCCGGTGATCGTCATGCCCGACCCACTGGGCGGCGCGCTGTCCAATCCCATGTGTCTGGATTCCCGGCTCGGCAACGACGATACCTACCTGAGCATCGACGTGCCCGACTGGATCAGGACACACCTGCAGGTGGAACCCGACGCACGGTACTGGGCCGTCGGGGGATTCTCCTACGGGGGTACCTGCGCACTGCAGTTCGCCGTCAAACATCCAAGGATCTTTCCCACATTTCTCGACATCACCGGTCAGCCCGCTCCTACTCTTGGCAGCCGGCAACGCACTATTGACCAGGCCTTCGGCGGAGACGCGGCCGCTTACCGGAGAGTCAACCCGCTGGACGTCCTGGCCGCCGCTCAGACAGCAGAGCGGGTGACGCGAACTCCCGGCCCGTTCATGCACAGCGCCGGGATTGTTGTGGCAGCCGCCCAGGATAAGGTGTATGGGCCCGTTGAACCGCGGGTCGTCGCTGCCTGTAACGGGGCGCGGCTGAAAGTCAGCCTGCTGGAACTTCCCGGCGGACATCGTTGGTCGCTGGCCACCACTGCCGTTGAGCAGACGCTGCCATGGCTCACTTCGCGGCTCGGGCTCTCGCTGAGTCACCAGCAGCAGACAACGGCGCCGGCCACAACGCTTCGGCCCCGTCCTGCGCGGGGACGCCCACGCGAAGCTGTTCCGTCCCTAGCTGAACGCCATCGGTCGCCGAACACGCCGACCCGCGATCATCTCCCGACAGGTGGCTACCATCCCATCTAGCGCTGGCGGACGAAGACAGTGGCGATGGCCGAGGTGACCGCCAACACAGCGAATATGGAGCTCATACCCCTCCAGTTGTACGGATCCTGATCGTCGCAACCTCGGGCGCCTTCACCCTCGACACTGTCGAGTGGACGGACGACACAATGTGAAAGGTGCAGTCCCTCACGTCGAGCTCTGGCCACACAGCAGGCGGGAGAATGCTGCTCGCGGCGCGCCCGGCACAAGCCGCTGCGCACCGACTCCGCTGACCTTTCGGAGCACGTCTTGCGAACGAGGCGACCAGCGCATCGGACAACAACCGAGCGGGCCCCGCAGGCGCCGCTGGACGAGGCGAGCCGTTGTCGGACGACCGTGACCATCGCTCATCGGCTGATCGAAGGGTGGTCCTTTCGGTGACCGGTTACAGTCGTCGACGTGGCGGGATTGGGGGGCGCGGTGCGCGGGCGGGCAACAGTCCGTCATTCTCGGTTGTTCTTGCGACCGACACTGTTGGTGCCGATCTGTTATCTGCTGCTGGCGTTGGTGGCGTATCGCTCAACGCTCATGCATCTTGGCGACCGGCTGCCGGGCGGCTCCGACGGTCTGCTGTTCAGCTGGTATCTCGCATTGTTCCGCGACAGTGTGATCCATTGGCACAATCCGTTCTTCAGCACGGCGATCAATGCCCCCTACGGCGTCAACACCATGTGGAACACCTCCGTGCTGACGCTCGCCGTCGCCACCCTGCCGATCAGCTTGTTAATCGGCCCTTTCGCAACGACCGGTCTGCTTTTCGTCTTGGCGCCGGCTTTGTCGGCAACCAGCGCCTTTCTGGTGCTGCGCCGGTTGACAAGGGTGGACAGCGGTGCCGTGGTTGGTGGTGCGATGTTTGGTTTCGGGCCATTCTTTGTCGGACATTTCGGGCATCTGAATCTCATCTTCGCACCTTTGCTACCGGTGCTCGCCGGGCTCGGATACCGGCTGGTAGTCCAGTGGCGTGGCAGCGGAGTGCGAGCGGCCGTGTTGTTCGGTCTCTGCTTCGGCCTGCAGATGCTGATCAGCGAGGAGATCGCGGTGCTCGCGGTGGTAGCGGGCAGCTGTGCCTTGGTGGCCTTCGCGGTTGTTGTCCGATGGCGGGTGGTCCGTCGGCAGTTGCCGGCTCTGGTCAGGAGACTGGGCGTCGCAACGTTGGCCGCGCTGGTCGTCTGCGGCGTTCCGCTGGCATTCCAATTGTGGGGGCCCCAGGCGCTGACGGGAGGTACGGCGCACGGGAGTCATCGGGCCGACCTGATCAGCCTTGTTCGAGGGAGCGTGTTGCAACGGTTCGGGTCAACGGCTGACCGGCTGGCGAACTTGCGCGTCCACACCGCGAACGGTGCCGAGAACACAGCATTTCTGGGTTGGCCGCTGGTGGTCTTCGTGCTTGTCGTTGTCGGCTGGCACGCTGTCCGCGGTCGATCGTTCGCCCGCTGGTGGTTACTGTCGGCCGGTCTGCTGGTCGCGCTCAGCCTTGGTGCGCCGATCGATGCGGCGGGTCGTCCGGTAGGCGAGGGCCCGTGGTGGCTGCTGTCAAAACTACCGTTCGTCGGTGGCGCCCAACCTGTGCGATTCTCGTTGCTCACCACATTCCTGCTCGCGGTGTTGATTTCGTGGCTGCTGAGCCGATATCGGGGGGCTGGCCGTTCGCTCGTACTGCTGGCCTGCGCCCTGGTGCTGGTGCCGTGGTGGCCGAGGACGTCCTATCCGAGCGATCCCATACCGGCGACACCGCAGTTCTTCAGTTCGTCGGCGGTGCGGGTGCTGCCTAGGGGCGTCACGGTGCTGATCTTGCCGGTGGCGATCTATCCGCATACTGCGCCGATGGTGTGGCAGATCAAGAGCGGCATGCGGTTCAACATGATCGGTGGGTACAGCGTTTTCAATCGGAATGGCAATTCGGTCTACTTCCCGCAGATCGCCCCCCCGATCCGGCAGTTGGCGCTGGCTGTGCTCACCGGCAATGCACGCGCGGTCAACGCTGCCCACGTCAGGGCGGCCCTGCGCGACAGCGGAGTGAGCGATGTGATCATTACCAACGACGTCCCAAATCCACGACGCGCCGTCGAGGTGGTGCGACAGTTGACGGACTGCACGCCACTGCAAGTCTCCGATGTGACGGTGTGCGCGCTCCCGACCCTGGTCGAAGCAAGGTAGCGCTCAGAGCCGACAACCGCTCTGGGTGGCAGTCGGCGGGCTATCCCCAGTCGCTCTGCCTGTTGTCCGATGCCTGGGCTCAGCGCAGCAGTCTGGACATCCGCCGGTCGGCGAGCTTCTTGCCGCCGGTCTGGCAGGTCGGGCAGTACTGGAACGAGCGGTCGGCGAAGCTCACCTCGGCGACCGTGTCGCCGCACACCGGGCAGGGCAGCCCGGCCCTGGCGTGCACCCGCAGCCCGCTGCGCTTCTCGCCCTTGAGTCGGGCCGCCTTGCCGCCGACGGATCGAACGACGGCATCGTCGAGCACCGCGTGCATCGATACCGACAGCCGGTCCAGCTCGTCGTCAGACAGCTTGCCGGCCGTCGCGAACGGGGAAAGCCGCGCCGTGTGCAGGATCTCGTCGCTGTAGGCGTTGCCGATACCGGCGATCACCGCCTGGTCGGTGATGGTGGTCTTCAGTCGGCTCGTTCGGCCGGCCAGTAGCTGTTGCAGCGCATCATGATCGAGCTCCAGCGCGTCCGGCCCGAGGCGAGCGACACCCGGCACGTCCCGGGGGTTGCGGACCACCGCCGCGGTCACCGACTTCTTGGTGCCGGCCTCTGTCAGGTCGAACCCGCCGGTCGGGAAGATCATCCGCATCGCGATGGGGCCGCCCATCCTCGGCGGCTTCGGGTTCGGCGCATCGGACCAGCGCAGCCAGCCGGCCCGCGCGAGGTGCAGGATCAGGTGCAGATCGCCGAAGGTCAGGTCGAGGAATTTGCCGTGCCGGCCCGCGGAGTCCAACGTGCGACCGACCAGCTCGGACACCGGCGGATCGTAGGTGGTGAGCACGTTGAGCGAGGTGACGACGACGCTGCCCACCGGCTGGCCGACGGCGTGCTCGGTGAGAAAGGCACCCAGTGCGGTGATCTCCGGTAGCTCAGGCACCCGATCAGTCAACACTGCCGAGAGCGCAACCACCACGCCTGCGAGCCGACAGACGCCGTCAGACCAATGCCCTGATCTGCGGCCGAAGCCAGTCCAGCACGTTCTCGTCGTCCCTGATCAGGTGATGGGTAATCAGCAGGTGGCCGCGATCGAGGACCCAAGCATGCTTGGTCTGGACCGGAATCACGGTGATCCGCAGGGTGAACGCGCGGGAGTTACGACCGGCCGCCCGCTCCAGATCGCTCACCAGTTGGGTGAGCCGCCTGCCGGGAGCGAGATGGTCCCGCTTCACCCGCGGGTCGTCGGCCGTTGCACTGGACCAGAGCTGAGCGTTCGCGGCGTAGCTGGCCAGCAACGCTCGCAGGTCTGGCAGCTGCGCGAAGGACTTGAAGGACGGCTGGGCGAGCTCCTGCAGGGCAGAGGCCCCCCCGGCCAGTGCTTCGTTCCACCACAGCGCCCATTGCGCCGACGCCGCTTCGCGTTGAACCTCGGACAACCGAACCGGTGCCGGCTCCTCGGGCCGACGCACCCAGGCTGGCCAGGCGGTAGGCGGCGGGTCGAGCGGCGGAATGTCCGGGACGGTCCGTGGCGCCAGCCCGACGATGTCGCGCAGGTACAAGGCGATCCGCAGCACCTGGGGCTCGTCGATGGAGATCTTCCAGCTCTCCCTGCCGGCGACGTACATCTGTCCATGGTGCCTGCGCTGCACCGAAAACATGGGTGATCGCCACCTGTCGTTCTAATGTCGGCAGGGTGACGCGCACCGACCCGGCCACCACCGGCGGCGAACCGACCCTGCTGTCCGAGTTTCTGGACTACCTGCGGGAGACCATTGCGGAGAAGACCGACGGACTCGACGAGGCCGGGCTGGCAGCTACTCACCCACCGGCAACGATGACGTTGGGCGGGATGCTCAAGCACCTGACGTTTGTCGAGGACTACTGGGCCGGCGTGCTGACCGGCGGCCGGACTCCGGCCCCATGGGACAGCGCACCGTGGGAGGACGACCCGGACTGGGACTGGCATTCCGCCGCCGGCGACGCCCCCGAGCGACTGCGCGAGCAGTGGCGGGCAGCCGTTCAGCGCTCGCAGGCACTGCTTCCCGGCGACGACCTCGATCGGCTGAGCGTGCAGGCCAACCGGTCCGGTGAGCACTTCTCCGTCCGCTGGATCCTGATCCATCTGGTCGAGGAGTACGGCAGGCACTGCGGGCACGCCGACCTGATCCGCGAATCCATCGACGGCACCGTCGGCGAGTGATGATGGACCCGAACTCATGAGCGACGTGCACTGTGCTGCAAGGCTTTTCGTGGTCTCGCAGACGCCATTCCAAGGCCAGGTCGGCATCGACCGGCTCGCCGTGCTGGCGGACCGGCTGCGTCCAGAACGCATTGCCGCGGTCCACCATGCCCCTGATCCCGGCATGGCGGCGCCGGCAGGCCGGCTGGCCGCGCTGCTCGGCGTGATGGCGGTGACAACCGACGGGCTGCAGGAGTCGGGCACCGAAACAATGGTCGACAACGCTGCAGCGGCTTTGCAGGGGATCGCCGACTCCTATCGGGGCGAGGCGGTCGTGGTCGTAGCGAACGGTGCGCTGATCGAGCTGGTACTGCCCCGGCTGGCGACTAACGTTCCGGGTGAGCCGGCCGCCCAAAGACCCGTCGGGCGCGGCGATATCGTTGAGCTGGCGGCCGACGCCGACGGCTGGCAGTTGGTGCCCTAACCGGGGCGCGATGCCTATCCCGTCAGCTGCGCAGGTAGGCCAGCACCGCGAGTACCCGGCGATTGTCGGAGTCCTCCGGCTCCCCCCAAGCTTGCCGAAGATGCGCTGAATGTGTTTGGCCACCGCACCTTCGGTGACGACCATCGTCTTGGCGATGGCCGTCTGGCCGCAGCTCGAGCATGGCCCGCACCCACGATGGACCGTCACCGACGGCGGCGACCACCTCGTGCCCTGCCTCCTTCAGTAACCGCTCCGGCACCTCCAGCTGCAGATGCACCGGCACCGTCGAGCGGGCAGCGATCTCCGGCAT
>JALYVF010000049.1 GCA_030853385.1 Actinomycetota bacterium
ACCCGCGTCGACATGGTCGAAAAGCGCGGCGAGCTGGCCGTCCGCGGCGGCATCCTCGACGTGTTCCCGCCGACGGCGAGCCACCCGGTCCGGGTGGAGTTCTGGGGTGACGACGTCACCGAGCTACGCGAGTTCGCCGTCACCGACCAGCGATCGCTCGGTCCCGTCGAGCTGCTGGAGGCCGCGCCCTGCCGGGAGCTCCTGCTCACCGAGGACGTCCGCCGGCATGCCGGTGCGTTGTCGTACGCCGCCACCGGTGATCCGACGCTGGCCGAGATGCTGGCGAAGATCGCTTCCGGGGTCGGTGTCGAGGGGATGGAGTCGCTGCTGCCCGCTCTGATGCCTGGCCGGCTGGTGATGTTGACCGAGTTGATGCCGGCCGCGACCCACGTGCTGCTGGCCGACCCGGAGCGGATCAGGACCAGGGCAGAGGACCTGGTGCGGACGGGGCAGGAGTTCCTGGCCGCGTCCTGGATGGCCGCCGCCACCGGCGGCAAGGCACCCATCGACCTCGGCGACTCGGCCTATCGGGATCTGGACACTGTCTTCGACGACGTCAGAGATGCCGATCTGCCGCTGTGGCGCCTTGCGCCGTTCGGCACCGATGAGCTGCCCGGCGGGGTCGCGGTGACGGCCGCGCCTGCCTACCGGGGCGACATCGCGGCAGCGGTCAAGGATGCGGCCGATCGAATGGCCGCCGGCGGCAGCACGGTGTTGGTGGTACCCGCCGCCGGTACCGCCGGCCGGGCCGCCGAGCGATTGGCCGAGGCCGATCTCGGGGTGGTGATCCCCGGAACGCCGATGGTCGACCGGCCGCGGCACGACGTGGTGACGATTGCCGTCGGCCGGCTGGACGACGGATTCATCCTGGCCGAGTCGGGGTTGGCAGTCGTCACCGAGACAGACCTCACCGGGAACCGCGGCGCCGCACCCGGTTCGGCGAGGATGCCCTCCCGGCGACGCAACGCGATCGACCCGGTGACGCTGGTGCCAGGCGACTTTGTGGTGCACGCGCAGCACGGCATCGGCAAGTTCGTCCAGATGGTGTCGCGGAACACCGGCGGGGCGCAGCGCGAATATCTGGTGGTCGAATACGCGCCCAGCAAACGCGGCCATCCGGGGGACCGGCTGTTCGTGCCGACCGACGCGCTCGACCAGCTGTCCAAGTTCGTCGGCGGCGAGCTGCCGACGCTGAACAAACTCGGCGGATCCGACTGGGCCAAGACCAAAGGAAAGGCCCGTAAGGCCGTCCGACAGATCGCCGCCAAGCTGGTACAGGTCTACGCGGCGCGGGCATCTGCGCCTGGGCATGCGTTCGCGCCCGACACCCCTTGGCAACGCGAACTTGAGGATGCCTTCCCGTTCACCGAGACCCCCGACCAGCTGGCGGCCATCGACGAGGTGAAGGCCGACATGGAGAAACCGTCGCCGATGGACAGGGTGGTCTCCGGCGACGTCGGCTACGGCAAGACCGAGATCGCCGTTCGGGCCGCGTTCAAGGCGGTCCAGGACGGCAAGCAGGTGGTAGTGCTGGTGCCCACAACATTGCTTGCCCAGCAACACATTTCGACATTCACCGAGCGGATGGCTGCCTTCCCGGTCACCGTGCGGGGGCTGTCTAGGTTCACCGATGACGCCGAATCGAAGCAGACCATAGGGGGACTGGCAGACGGCAGCGTCGACATCGTCATCGGCACTCATCGGTTGCTGCAGCCGACCATCCGCTACAAGGACCTGGGGCTAGTGGTCGTTGACGAGGAGCAGCGGTTTGGCGTCGAGCACAAGGAACACATCACTGCGTTGCGGGCGCACGTCGACATGTTGACCATGTCGGCCACCCCGATTCCGCGGACGCTGGAGATGAGCCTTGCCGGCATCCGCGAGATGTCCACCATCACCACCCCACCAGAAGAACGGCACCCGATCCTCACCTATGTGGGGGCTTACGACGACGCGCTGGTGGCCGCCGCGATCCGGCGCGAGCTGCTGCGCGACGGTCAGGTGTTCTTCGTGCACAACAGGGTGGCCGACATCGATGCGGTGGCCAAGCGAATCAGACTGGCCGTCCCGGAGGCGCGGATCGCCGTCGGCCACGGCCAGCTGAACGAGACCACCCTTGAGAAGGTGATCAACGGCTTCTGGGAACGGGACTTTGACGTGCTGATTTGCACCACCATCGTCGAGACCGGCCTGGACATCTCGAACGCGAATACCTTGATCGTTGATCACGCCGAGATGCTCGGGCTGTCGCAGATGCATCAGCTGCGCGGCCGGGTGGGCAGGGCGCGGGAGCGGGGCTATGCCTACTTCCTGTACCCGGGCGACAAGGCACTCACCGAAACGGCGCACGACCGGTTGGCCACCATCGCCCAGAACTCCGACCTTGGCGCCGGGATGGCGGTGGCCATGCGCGACCTGGAGATCCGCGGGGCCGGGTCGATTCTCGGTGCAGAACAGAGCGGTCACATCGCCGGGGTGGGTTTCGATCTGTATGTGCGGCTGGTCGGCGAGGCGGTGACGGCCTTCAAAAGGGCGGCCGGCGCTGCCGGCGGGACCGTCGACGACACCGACGACGAGCCGGCCGAGGTGCGGATCGAGCTGCCGATCGACGCCAGCATCCCGCACGAGTACGTGCCGACCGAGCGGCTGCGGCTCGATGCCTACCGCAAGATCGCCTCGGCCACCGGCCCGGTCGATCTGGAGGCGGTGCGGGCCGAGCTCACCGACCGGTACGGGCCGCTGCGCGATGAGGTGCAGAACCTGTTCGCGGTCGCCCGGTTCCGCGATGTCTGTCGGGAGGCAGGGATCACCGAGGTGATGCTCGGACCGCAGGGGCTGCGGCT